>NZ_NEJU01000019.1:0-111945 GCF_002113295.1 Pseudomonas sp. B10(2017) | reverse complement strand
AAGTGCTGGTTTTGATCTCGCGCATAGTCCATTTACGATGGCGACGCTTACTCACCTTTTCGCCCTTACGGCGAGTCACTTTTTGTCAAACGCGACAAAAAGTAACCAAAAAACGCTGCGCTCCCATCATCCGGCCCCTGCGCTGCGCTCCGGGGTTCCCTCGCGCCGGTCTTGCTCCCGGGAGTACGCGCTGCAGGCCCCATCCATGGGGCCTCAGCGCTTGACGGGCATCCATGCCCGTCACCTCCCTCCGCAAGACCTCTGCTCGGCCTCCTGAAGTCGCGAAGATCAAGATCAAGATCAAGATCAAGATCAAGATCAAGATCAAGATCAAGATCAAGATCAAGATCAAGAGCAAGAGCAAGAGCAAGAGCAAGAGCAAGAGCAAGAGCAGGGGACTTGCCTGGGTTTCAGGTTACTCTCACTTTGAATGCACCGTAATCGTCACCAACCGCACCACCACCGGCCTGACCATCAACACACAAACGAACGCCACAGGCATCGCCAACTGGTAAGCCTTCAGCACGTTGCCAAGGTATTCAGGGTTGATCCCCCCATTCGCTGCCGTGATCACGAAACACATCAATAGCGCCATGATGGAGGACATGTAGAAGGCAAAAACATAGGGCGTGGCGCCCGGGTGCAATTTGCGTCGGCTGCGCGTCTGGGACAGGTTGCTCATGCGAACTCCTGAAAGGTAAGTAGAGGCGCAGGTTAGCAACGCATCCGGTAGCAACTGTAGACCAGCCGCATTGAGTTCTTTATAAAGAGATTCTTACGAATCCAGGGCTCAGCATGGATCTGCTCAACGTCATTCGCAGCTTCATCAAGGTGGTCGAAGCCGGCAGCATCGCCGCCGGGGCCCGCAATCTGGGCCTGAGCCCGGCCGCGGTCAGCCAGAACCTGGCGCGACTGGAAGGCCACTTGCAGGTTCGCCTGCTCAGCCGCACCACCCGCAGTATGGCGCTGACACCCGCTGGCACCCAGTATTACGAACGCGTCAGGCACATCGAGCGCGACCTGGCCTTGGCCGAACAGGCCGTCACCACCCCCGACAGTGAGCCCCAAGGGCGGCTGTGCATTGCTTCGACGTCCGCCTTCGGTCGTCACGTGCTGGCGCCATTGATACCCGCGTTCAGTGCCCGCTACCCACTGCTTTCGATAGAGTTGATAACGACTGATCGCCGGGTCAACCACGCCCGGGAGGATGTGGACGTGAGCCTGCGCATTGCTCCGCAACTCGAAGACCAATTGTTGGCCCGGCATATCGCCCGTATCCCGTTCATTTGCTGTGCCTCGCCCGGTTACCTGCAAAGCGCCGGCGTGCCGGCCACGCCCGAGGCCTTGCGTGAGCACCGCTGCCTGGTGTTCCGCTACCCGGTGGATGGGCGCTTCCTGCGTTGGGGGTTCATGCGCGACGGGCTGCGGTTCGAGGCAGAGTTCGGCAGCGTATTGATCAGCGACGACATAGACGCCCTGACCCAGATGGCACTGCACGATGGCGGCATCACCCGCCTGGCCGAGTTCATCGTGCGGCCGCACCTGGCCGCTGGGGAGCTGGTACCGTTGTTCGAATACAGAGATAGCGGCCAGGCCTATGCCCAGACCGAACCGATGGATATCTACCTTTGCCTGGCCGACCGCTTCGCCATGACCACCAAGGTGCGTGTGTTCATGGACTACCTGCGCGAATGCCTGGGCGACAGCTGGCAGGTGCAGGCATGAAAAAACCGCCACGAGGGCGGTTTTTCATATAGCGCGTACGAATCAGAAGCGGTAGGTAAGGGATGCACCGATACCGTGAGCACTGTTCTCGTACTTGGCCCGGTAGCTGCCCTTGGTCGCGCTGGCCAGATTCACCTTGACGTCCTCTTCCCACAGGTAGGAGTAAGCGACGTCGATGGTCATGTCGTCGTTCGGGCTCCAGCCTGCACCCAGGCTGAATATCCGGCGGTCGCCAGTCGGGATACGCGGCGAGCGGTCGTGGTTGTTGGTGGGCGCCTGGTCGACGGTGAAGCCGGTACGCAGCACCCACTCCTTGTTGACCTTGTACGATGCACCGATGGCATGAGCCCAGGTATCATGCCAGTTCTGCTCTTCGGTGATGGTCTGGAACGCCGAACCTGCCAGTGGTGCCGGAACATCGTTCTGCACGGTAATGTCTTTCAGGCGGCTCCAACGCGTCCAGGTGCTACCTGCGTACAGGGTCCACTGGTCGTCCAGTTCATGGGTAACCGAGAGGTCGACCGATTCTGGTGTCTTGATTTTCAGCGTAGCGTCGAACTTGTTGCCGTTGAACGGCCCGATCAGCGGGGTGCTGACACGGGTCTTGCCCTCGAGCTTGTAGTCGACCATCGAGTGGTAAGTCAGGCCGACGCGGGTGCGGTCGGTGGCTTGTACCAGGATACCGATGTTGTAGCCGACGGCAGTATCGTCACCCTTGATCTTCACTTCGCCGTCATTACGACCCGGGGTGAACGGGTTGATCAGGTTCGAGCCCAATTCCCCCTCGATGCGGTTGATGGTCGGGCCAAAACCGATCGAGACCTTGTCGTTGAATGCGTAGCTGACGGTCGGCTGGAATGTGACAACCTGTACGTGGCTCTTCTTGCCCCAGTAACGTGCGGCGTCATCGCTGCCATAGTCGGTTACCAGGCCGAACGGTACGTAGACACCAAAGCCGACGCTCCAGTGGTCGTCGATCGGTTTGACGTAGTAACCCATGGGTACGCCAACGACAGGCACCATATCACCATCGGTTTCCCCCCCGAGATTGCTGCCCGGGCCCGAGATGTCGGTCTTGGCGATGACGGCTGCGCCGCCCACGGTGAACTGTTCGCGCTTGAGGCGGGACATGCCGGCCGGGTTGCCAAAAACGGTACTGGCATCTTCGGCAGAGGAAGAACGTCCCGCGAAACCTGTCCCCATGCTGCTGATGCTCTGTTCGTTCAGCGCGAAGCCGCTCGCGAGCAGTTGGCTGGAAGCGAGTGCGACGGCTACGCCGAGGGAGGCTTTGAGCATTACTTTTTTCATTATTAGAACTCCTTGGGATCTCCGGGGCGAAAAGCTACCAACAATTCACGCGCCGCGCTATAGCCTCAATCGCAGGAGATAGAGCGGTTTTGTAGGACAATCCGACCAAAATTCCCTTTTTTCCGGGTGCGTTGTAGGACGCGTCCTAAGATGCCTGCGGCAATCTCTGATCTATGCAGGTATGCCAGGCGTGGGTGAAGTCGCGCAGGCGACCTTGGGGGTTGAAAATCTGCCGCCAGATCCGCGCCAGTGCGAGAAGGTCGTCGGCGGCAGGCAGTGGCGTGGCCTGCTCTTCAACGAGCATCCAGGCAATTGCGGTGGAATAGCGCAGGTTTACGGTGAGTTCCAGGTGCGGGCCGCCCAGGAAGGCATGCTGGCTGGCCAAGCCGCGGACCAGGCTTGCCAGGTCGGGGTCACGGGCAAGGTAGTCGTCCCAGATCGCCTGGTGACGGTGTTCGCCGATACGGTACAGGCCATGCCCACGACGGTCGTGCAAGGCCGACCCCAGGGCCGACTGGCTGGCGGCGATGCCCAGCAACAAGGCTTCGGCGCTGGCGCAGTGACGGTTCAGGTAGACCAGGGTAGGTCGGATCACATACTGACACAATTCATTCGCCGCGATACCCATGATGCCCTCGAGCAGTTAAGGGCCGGACGGGCGCTGGAGCTTGGCAGCTGGTAAGTGATCAGGCCCGCCGGAAGCGGCAAGCACCGCTCGAGTTGAAGTGTAGTGTGATAATCGTGGTGTAAAGGGCTGTTTTTAAATCGATTGCTGCCTGACGTTCCTGGCTATATGCCTTAAGGCAATTACGCCACGAACGTTCAGGCAGGCTTGCGATGGGATGATTCAGCGCTTGAATACCGCAGTATTCGCCGCTCACGCGGTGAGCGACTGGCGGGTTCGGGCGATGACCGCCTGCAGCGGTTCACTGCGGCTGTACTGTTCAGGGTACAGGCGCTCGGTGTGGCAAGCGACGCCGTGTTCGTCTACCAGGGTGAAGCTGAAGCTGCCCTTGCGTGGGGCAACGATGAGGCACTTCAACGGCGAGAAGGCCTGGGAGAGGGTGCCAATTGCAGCCTGAATCTGATGATGAGTTTGCATATTGTTGGATGTTCCTGCTTTAAACACGGGGGTTATGATCCGTGCATGATAGAAACGTTCCAGTGACGCCTTTATTAAGGGACGAACGAACCTGACTGGAACAGGGCAGCCAGAGGGAGCGCATTCAAAGGTGGGCGCATGGGCTGACTGGTAGGTACTTCGGAAGGCAGGCAGCACGCCGGGGCCAAGGTTCTAGGCCGTCGGTATGGGATCCTGATCAATCTGTCACGTGATTCGTGCTTGAGCAGCGCGTGGCTTGCGAGTGAATCATCGAATGGGCCGGTCCTGGTTTCAGCAGCGCCACCCTTGGGAGGAGCGGTTCTGCAAGGACGCTTCAGGCCAGAATTGACTTTCAGCTTGGTACTAACGAGACGCACCTTAGCGGAAATACCGCTGCTTGGCAAGCATTTCATGTTTGTTCAGCTGAGCCGGGCAGTATGGCGCGTATTTGCCCTGCTGTGAAGAGGGAGCAAAAGGCCCGCATCCAGGCTGATGTACCGATTTCGTGCACTCAAATGAGGTTTATGGTGCACTTGTTCACATTCGGAGCATTGCTTGCAACTGCCTCGCAGCACGCTGCGGCAGCCTCGCCAATGCCTTGACTGGGCGGTTAAGTCAATGAAAAAAAACACTATTTTTAGCTGGTGAAAAAATCGTCAGTTTGAGCGAAAGCCCCAGTTCATAGGGGTTTGCGGGGGATGGGAGGGGGTTGTCCACCGAGTTATCCACAGGAACTGTGGATTGTCCCCGGCGCTTGCTCTAGGACGGGCGTGCCAGCACTACATTGTACTGTCCGACAATCGACGTGCTCCGAAAGACCTGTTGGTCATCCTCTTGAAAACGTCAAGAAAAGATCATTGAAAATTTTTTCAATCCTCCGGAAATAGAAAGGCCAAGGCGCAAGAAAAAGGGTAGAGTGGCGCGCCTTTCGAGTTGCCAAACCTGTTGCTCATGAAGTTTCGCGGTAAACCCCTCGCCAGCCCCTCTGCATCAATGCCTGCGCCTCCCCCCAAACGTTTCTCCCTCAAAGTGGCTTTGTGGCTGCTCGATAACCCGCGCCTGGGTGACAAGCCGCAGGTCAAGCACCTTGCCGGGCGCCTGTTGAAACAGCCGGCGCGTCAGGGCGTGGTCGTGGCGCAAAGCCGCCTGGGGCAGATGTTGTGCCGCGATTGCGGCAATGCCCGTGACCGGCGTATTGGCCATGAACTGCTGCGCCAGGCCGCCCGTGCTGGTGACCGGCGTGCGCAGCTGGAGTTTGCGCGGCTGTGCCAGCACAGCGAGCCGGAGCAGGCTCGGTACTGGCTGGAGCTGGCGGCGGGACAGGGGTCGCAGGAAGCGCGGCGGCTTTTGAGGCAGTGGTTCCATGCCTGAGGTGTATTGCCAGCAGTGGCCTCTTCGCGGGTGAACCCGCGAAAAGGCCGGAGCAGGCAACACACCGCTCAGGCTGATAAGCTGCGATGCATTCATCCAGGATCATTCGGGGTAAGCATGACAGTGGATCTGGCCAGCATTCTGCTGGGCTTGGTGGCAGGTGCAGTACCTTGCCTGGGTTGGGTCATGCAGGTGCAGCGCCGCCAGGGCGCGCGGCAAGGCGAGCAGGCCTTGCTCGAAGAGCGCCTCAATGCTGCCCAACTGGCCCTGGCCGGCCTGCAGGCGCAACTGGACGCCAGCCGCGACGAGGTCAGCGACCTCAGCGAAGCCAACACCGTCAAGCAGACCCAGCTGGCCGCCCTGGGTCGTGAGCTGGAACTGCTGCAGATCGACCGCGACAACGCCCGTGACGCCGCCCACGCCTGGAACCTCGAGCGTGCCAACCGCGAAGCCGAACTGCGCCGCCTGGAGGCCCAGACCGCACGCCTGGACGCCGAACTGCGCGAGCAGCAGGAAAGCCACCAACAGCGTCTGGAAGACCTGCAGGAAGCCCGCGACACACTGCGCGCTCAATTCGCCGACATGGCTACCAAGATTTTCGACGAGCGCGAGCAGCGCTTCGCCCAGACCAGCCAGCAGCACCTCGGCCAGTTGCTCGACCCGCTCAAGGAGCGCATCCAGGCCTTCGAAAAACGTGTGGAGGAAAGCTACCAGCAGGAAGCCCGCGAGCGCTTCTCGCTGGGCAAGGAGCTGGAGCGCCTGCAGCAACTCAACCTGCGCCTGTCCGACGAAGCTACCAACCTGACCCAGGCGCTGAAGGGCCAGAAAACCCAGGGCAACTGGGGGGAACTGATCCTGGAGCGGGTACTGGAGCATGCCGGCCTGGAAAAGGGCCGCGAATACCAGACCCAGGTCAGCCTCAAGAGCGCCGATGGCGAGCGCTTCCAGCCTGATGTGCTGATCATGCTGCCCGGCGACAAGCAGGTAGTGGTGGATGCCAAGGTCAGCCTCACCGCCTACCAGCAGTTCGTCGCCGGCAACGACGAGGCCGCGCTCAAGCAGCATGTGCAGTCACTGCGCAGCCACGTCAAAGGCCTGTCGAGCAAGGACTACAACCGCCTCGAGGGCCTGCACAGCCTGGATTTCGTGCTGCTGTTCGTGCCGATCGAGGCCGCCTTCTCGGCAGCCCTGCAGGCGGAGCCGAACCTGTTCCAGGAAGCCTTCGACCGGCAGATAGTGATCGTCAGCCCGACCACCTTGCTAGCCACCTTGCGGGTGATCGACAGCCTGTGGAAGCAGGAACGCCAGGGCCAGAACGCCCGCGAGATCGCCGAGCGCGCCGGCTGGCTGTACGACAAGTTCGTGCTGTTCATCCAGGACCTGGACGAGTTGGGCAGCCGCCTGCAGCAGGTGGACAAGGCCTATGCCGCCGCGCGCAACAAGCTGTGTGAAGGGCGCGGCAACCTGGTCAGCCGCAGCGAACAGCTGAAGCTGCTGGGCGCCCGCGCCAGCAAGAGCCTGCCGGCCGACCTGCTGGAGCGGGCGCTTTCCGACGAGGCGTTGCCGGACGAAGCGCTTACTGAACCAGGCTCAGATGGCGATTGAGCATGGCGCGCAGGGCCGCCGGCTTGACCGGCTTGGCCAGGTAGTCCAGGCCAGAGGCATGCACCATGGCGATGGTTTCCTTGCTGCCGTCGGCACTGATTACCACGCCCGGCACCGGCTCACCCAGGCGCGCGCGTAGCCAGCCCATCAGCCCTGTACCGGTCTCGCCGTCGTCCAGGTGGTAGTCCACCAGTGCAAGGTGCGGGCGCATGCCCTTGGTCAGCAGGGCTTCGCATTCGGCACGGTTGCGCGCGGTCCACACCTGGCAACCCCAGCGGCTGAGCAGGCTGTTCATGCCGATCAGGATGCTGTCTTCGTTGTCCACGCATAGCACCTGCAGCCCGGCAAGTGGCTGGCCGACCTGTTCCACCGGGGCGGTGGGCGCCGTGGCGGCCTGCCGGGCAATCGGTACGCTGACGCGGAACACCGTGCCCTTGCCCGGCCATGAGCGCACCTCCAGCTTGTGCCCCAGCACACGGCACAGGCCGTCGGCGATCGCCAGGCCCAGGCCCAGACCCTTCTCGGCGCGGGTCTGGTGGCTGTCCAGGCGCTTGAACTCCTGGAAGATCACCTGCAGCTTGTCGTCGGCGATGCCCGGGCCACGGTCCCACACCTCAAGCCACAACTGTTCACCCTGGCGCCGTGCGCCCAGCAGGATCGGGCTCTTGCCATAGCGCAGGGCGTTGGTCAGGAAGTTCTGCAGCACCCGGCGCAGCAGTTTCATGTCGCTGTCCACCCGCAGGCGGCTGCCGCGCAGGCGGAACTCAAGGCCCTTCTCGGCGGCCAGCACCTTGAATTCGGCGCCCAGGGTGTCGAACAGTTCGTTGAGGGCAAATGGCTTGGTATCCGGGGTGATCTTGCCGTTTTCCAGGCGCGAGATATCCAGCAGGTCGCTGATCAGCTCTTCAGCCGAGCGCAGCGAGCTGTCCATGTGCTGCACCAGTTGCCGGGCCTCTTCATTCATGCCCTCGGCCTGCTGCGACAAGGCAGCGGAGAACAGCCGGGCGGCGTTCAGCGGCTGCATCAGGTCATGGCTTACCGCAGCCAGGAAACGGGTCTTGGACTGGCTCACCGCTTCGGCACGGCTCTTGGCTTCGGACAACGCCTGGTTTAGCTGCGACAGCTCTTGAGTGCGTTCCGCCACCCGTTGTTCCAAGCTTTCGTTGGCATCGCGCAGGGCCTGCTCGGCCTCGCGGAACGGGGTGATGTCGGTGAAGCTCATGACGAAACCGCCGCCCGGCATCGGGTTGCCGATCAGTTCGATCACCCGGCCATTGGGGAACAAGCGCTCGGAAGAGTGCGCACGGCCCTGGCGCATCCAGTGCAGGCGCCGCGCCACATGCACCTGCGCCTCGCCCGGGCCGCACAGGCCACGCTCGGCGTTGTAGCGGATGATGTCGGCGATCGGCCGGCCCACGCTGATCAGCCCGTCGGGGTAGTTGAACAGTTCCAGGTAACGGCGGTTCCAGGCCACCAGGTGCAGGTTCTGGTCGACCACGCTGATGCCCTGGTTGATGTTCTCGATGGCCCCTTGCAGCAGGGCGCGGTTGAACTGCAGCACCTCGCTGGCTTCGTCGGCAATACGCACCACGTCTTCCAGCTGCATGTCGCGGCCTTCGATGGCGGCCTTGACCACGGCGCGGGTCGACGAGGTGCCGAGCACGCCGGCCAGCAGGCGTTCGGTGTGTTCGATCCAGTCGCCGTCGGCGTTCTGGTTGGGGTTGAAGCCCTTGCCCTGGCGGTAGGCGAAGCGGATGAAGCTCTGTCGGGCGCGTTCTTCGCCGACAAAGCGCGAGGCCAGGGTCAGCAGGTCGTCGATCTGCACCGCCAGCAGCGGCTTGCTGCTGGGCCTGGCGCTGGTCTGCTGGCCGATGAAGCGGCCGGCCTGCCAATGCTCGGACACCCGCGTGCGCGACAGCACCGAAACCCAGGCGAACAGGGTGAAGTTGCCCGCCAGCGACAGCACCACGCCCTGGGTAAGCGGGCTGATCGGCAGGCTCAGCGGGTTGCCGTGCAGCCACGCCAACCCTGGGAACAGCTGCAGCGACCAGCCCACGCTGTGCGCGGCAATCGGCAGCACCAAGGTGTAGAACCACAGGAAAATACCTGCGGCCAGGCCGGCGAACACACCGCGGCGGTTGGCCTGTTTCCAGTACAGTGCACCGAGCATGGCCGGGGTCAGCTGGGTCACGGCGGCAAAGGCGATCTGGCCGATGGTCGCCAGGCTGGCGGTGGAGCCCAGCAGACGATAGCTGACATACGCCAGCAGCAGGATCACCACGATGGTCACTCGGCGTACCGAGAGCATCCAGTGGCGGAACGCCTCGAACGGCCGCTCGGCGTTGGTACGGCGTAGCAGCCAGGGCAGCAGCATGTCGTTGGAGACCATGGTCGACAGCGCCACGGCCTCGACGATGACCATGCCGGTGGCCGCCGAGGCACCACCGATGAATGCCAGCAGGGCCAGGCTCGGGTGTGCCTCGGCCAGCGGCAGGCTGATAACGAACGAATCGGAGATTACCGTGCCCGGCAGCAGCATCTGCCCGGCCAGCGCGATCGGCACCACGAACAGCGCGGCGAGCGCCAGGTACATCGGGAATACCCAGCGTGCCAGGCGCATGTCCTGGGGTTCGATGTTTTCCACCACGGTGACGTGGAATTGCCGTGGCAGGCAGATGATCGCCATCATCGCCACGGCGGTCTGCACCACCATCGACGGCCAGTTGATGGTTTCCTGCCAATAGTCCTGCAGGTGGATCGACTGGCGGGCCTGGCTGAACAGGTCGTCGAAGCCGTCATACAGGTTGAAGACGATGAAGATGCCTACGGCGAGGAAGGCCAGCAGCTTGATCAGCGATTCGAAGGCAATCGCCAGGACCATGCCACGGTGGTGTTCGGTCACGTCCAGGCTACGGGTACCGAAGACGATGGCGAACAGTGCCAGTACCAGCGACACCACCAGCGCGGTGTCTTGCACGCGGGTGCCGGTAGCGTCGGCATTGGCGCCGATCAGCAGGTTAACGCCCAGCACGATCCCCTTGAGCTGCAAAGCGATGTACGGCAGCACACCGATCAGGCAGATCAGCGCCACGACCACTGCCAGGGACTGTGACTTGCCGTAGCGCGCGGCGATGAAGTCGGCGATCGAGGTGATGTTCTGCTGCTTGCTGATCAGCACCATCTTCTGCAGCACCCAGGGCGCGAAGATCAGCAGCAGCACCGGGCCAAGGTAGATCGGCAGGAATGCCCAGAGCTGTTCGGCGGCCTGGCCGACCGCGCCGAAGAAGGTCCAGCTGGTGCAGTACACGGCCAGCGACAGGCTGTACACCCAGGCACGCAGCTTCGGCGGCAACGGCGTGCTGCGGCGGTCGCCGTAGAAGGCGATGGCGAACATGATGGCCATATAGGCCAGGGCGACCACGGCGATCAGCCCGCTGGACAACGACATGAATACTCCGAAGCAAAAAGATAACGCGGTCCCGATCAATCAGTCTGGCACGCAGGTGCCGCTTCGTCAGCGCAGACGATGGTCGCAGTGGCAGGTGGTCGCAGGGTTCTCTTTAACCTGTGCCGGCCCTTTCGCGGGTGAACCCGCTCCCACAGTTACTGCACAGGCTTCGAAAGGGGCGCTGTTCCTGTGGGAGCGGGCTCACCCGCGAAGAGGCCAGCAGAGCAGACATCATCCTTTGCGGGTACCCAGCCAATAAAACACCCCCGCCAGTATCACCGACAACACCAGCAGGTAGAAGATCGCCCCTGGCCACAGATGCACCAGGGCAAACCCCACCATCACCGGCCCCAGCGCCGCGCCGAGGTTGGACAGGTTCTGCGCACCGTAATACACCCCACGCAAGTGCTCCGGCGCGATCAGGTCGATGAACATGTACTCGGCCGGGATCACGATGATCTCGCCCAGGGTGAACACCAGCATCGCCAGGCACCACGCCAGCGCCGAACCGGCCAGGGCAAAGCCCAGCAGCCCGGCGATGAACAGGCCCATGCCGGCCAGCAACCAGGGGATCAGGCGCTGGCGGCTGATGCGGCGACCGATCAGGTACTGCAGGGCAATCACCGTCACTGCGTTGGTGGTCACCAGGTAACCGATCAGACGCGCCGCCTCGGCCGGGCTGCTGGTCACCACCAGGTACTGCGACAGGTAGGCGGTGAACTGGCCGAATACCACCGCGCTCAGCACCCCGCCCAGGGTGAAGCATACCAGCCGCCGGTCACGGGCCAGCCCCAGCGCCACCTGGCCAAAGCCGGCCCCGGGCTTGTCCGGCGCATTGGCTTGCAGGCTGCGGTCACCCAGGCGCCAGTAGGCCAGGCACATAGCCAGGCCGAGCAGGGCGGAGGCGATGAACGGCATATGGTCGTTCAGCTCCAGCATGGCCACGCCCAGCAGCGGGCCGGCGGCGTAGCCGACGTTGCTGAGGGTGTACTTGATGGCGAACACCTCGGCCCGTTCCTCCACCGGCAGCAAGGCGCAGAAGCCCGCCTTGGCGGCGATGTCGACCACTGCCAGGGCCAGGTTGATCAGTACCAGGCAGAGAAAGAACAGCAGCGCCGAATTGCTGACGACCGCGCCGATGAAGGCCGCGGCAAACAGCAGGGTGCTGGCGCTGACCAGTGTGTGGTTGCGCAAGGTATCCACCAGGTGGCCGCCATACAGGCTCAGCAGCGAGGCGATGATCAGCGCACCACCGATCAGCAGGCCGATCTGGCTGATTGGCAGCTGGAAGTTGTCGGCCAGGTACACCACCAGGTAGGGCAGGGTAAGGGCGCGAGCGACGGTAAGGGTGAAGGTGGTGGTGAGCAGCAGGCGTACGGTGTGCGGGTAGCGTTTTATGGCGGCGAGCATGACCACATCCTTGTTGTTCTGTTTTGCCGGGCGCCAGCATATGCCAACAGAGGCTTGCTGCGCAGGCCTTTCGCGGGCACGCCCGCTCCCACAGGTGCGGCGATGTGATATCCGTGTGGGAGCGGGCGTGCCCGCGAAAGAGCCGGTACAGTCCTGCAAACTCCTTGAGCGCTTGCCAGCCAGCGCATTTCCCATGCAGATTTGTGGCTTGTCGCGCCCGGCGCGCCTCCAATTGAAAAGCCCTCAGGACCAAGGACGATGAGTCACTCCTCGCAATTCACCTTGCTCGGCAAGCGGCGTTTCCTGCCGTTTTTCATCACCCAGTCGCTGGGTGCCTTCAACGACAACCTGTTCAAGCAGTCGCTGATCCTGGCGATCCTGTTCAAGCTCAGCCTGGGCGAGGGTGACCGTTCGATCTGGGTCAACCTGTGCGCCCTGCTGTTCATCCTGCCGTTCTTCCTGTTCTCTGCGCTGGGCGGGCAGTTTGGCGAGAAGTTCGCCAAGGATGCGCTGATCCGGGCCATCAAGCTGGCCGAGATCGCGATCATGGCAGTAGGCGCGCTCGGCTTCATCACCAACCACCTGGCGCTGATGCTGGTGGCGCTGTTCGGCATGGGGACCCACTCGGCGCTGTTCGGCCCGGTGAAGTACTCGATCCTGCCGCAGGCACTGCGCGAGGAAGAACTGGTCGGCGGCAACGGGCTGGTGGAAACCGGTACCTTCCTGGCCATCCTTGCCGGCACCATCGGTGCCGGGGTGATGATGTCGGCCGACAGCTATGCCACCGTGGTGGCCGGTGGCGTGGTCGGCACCGCCGTGCTCGGCTACCTGGCCAGCCGCTGGATCCCGCGGGCCGCTGCCGCTTCGCCGCAAATGTCGCTGGACTGGAACATCTTCAGGCAGTCGTGGGCGATCCTGCGCATGGGCCTTGGGCAGCCGCCGGCGGTGTCGCGCTCGATCGTCGGCAACTCGTGGTTCTGGTTCGTCGGTGCCATCTACCTCACGCAGATCCCTGCCTATGCCAAGGACTGGCTGCACGGTGATGGCACCGTGGTGACCCTGGTGCTGACCCTGTTCTCTGTGGGGATCGCCCTGGGTTCGCTGCTGTGCGAGCGCCTGAGCGGGCGCAAGGTGGAAATCGGCCTGGTGCCGTTCGGCTCGTTCGGGCTGAGCCTGTTCGGCCTGCTTTGGTGGTGGCACTCCGGCGATGTGCCGGCTGCGGCGGCACCGCATGACTGGCTGGCGCTGTTGGGCATGGGCCAGGCCTGGTGGATCCTTCTGTCGATCGTCGGCCTTGGAGTGTTCGGCGGCTTCTACATCGTTCCGCTGTACGCACTCATCCAGGCCCGCACCGCCGAAGACCAGCGCGCCCGGGTGATCGCTGCCAACAACATCCTCAACGCCCTGTTCATGGTGGTGTCGGCAGTGCTCACCATCATCCTGCTGGGCCTGGCCGAGCTGACCATCCCGCAACTGTTCCTGGTGGTGTCGCTGCTCAACATCGCGGTCAACGCCTATATCTTCAGGATCGTGCCCGAGTTCACCATGCGCTTCCTGATCTGGCTGCTCAGCCATTCGATGTACCGGGTTCAGCACCGCGACCTCGAACGCATCCCCGACGAAGGCGCGGCGCTGCTGGTGTGCAACCACGTGTCGTTTGTCGATGCGCTGCTGCTGGGCGGGGCGATCCGCCGGCCGATCCGCTTCGTCATGTACTACAAGATCTACAACCTGCCGGTACTCAACTTCGTGTTCCGCACCGCAGGCGCCATCCCGATTGCCGGGCGCAACGAAGACCTGGCCATCTACGAATGTGCTTTCGCGCGTATTGCCGAGTACCTGGCCGATGGCGAGCTGGTATGCATCTTCCCTGAAGGCAAGCTGACCGGGGATGGCGAGATCGATGTGTTCAAGGGCGGCGTCAACCGCATCCTCGAAGAAACCCCGGTGCCGGTCATTCCGTTGGCCTTGCAGGGTTTGTGGGGCAGCTTCTTCAGTCGTGACCCGGCCAAGGGCTTTTTCAAGCGCCTGTGGTCGCGGGTGACCATCGTGGCAGGCGCCGCCATCCCGGTGGAGGCGGCGCAGCCAGAAGCCTTGCGTGAGCAGGTCAGCCGCCTGCGCGGCAACCTGCGCTAAGGGGGGGGTTAGCTGGCGCTGACTTTCAGGCCGACCAGGCCGGTAACGATCAGCGCCACGCTGACCAGGCGTACCAGGGCCATGGACTCGCCGAACAGGATGATGCCGGCGATCACCGTGCCGACAGCGCCAACACCGGTCCAGATGGCATAGGCGGTACCCAGCGGCAGCTCTTTCATGGCCATGCCCAGCAGGCCCAGGCTGATGGCCATGGCGGCGACGGTGAGGACGGTGGGCAGTGGCTTGCTGAAGCCATCGGTGTATTTCAGGCCGACGGCCCAGCCGACCTCGAACAGGCCGGCGAAGAACAGGATGACCCAGGACATTGTGTATCTCCATCGTTGTGAATGATGGGGCCGTCCCCGGAATGGTCACGCGGTGCGTCGTGAGGTCGTCCTCACAGTGGATACATGGTGCACACCTGCAGCCCTAGGGGCAAGCCTGTGCCGGTCCTTTCGCGGGCACGCCCGCTCCCACAGGTACTGCACAGGTCTGAAGATTGTGGAGATCTCTGTGGGAGCGGGCGTGCCCGCGAAAGTGCCAGTGCAGGCAACATCAATGCCTGGCCGGCTCCCCACCTTCAGCTTCTGCCACAGGTTCCCCCATGCGCCGGAACCAGGTCGACAGCAGCGCCCCGGAAATATTGTGCCAAACGCTGAACAACGCACTCGGCACCGCAGCCAGCGGCGAAAAATGCGCCGCCGCCAGTGCCGCGCCCAGCCCGGAATTCTGCATGCCCACCTCCAGCGCCAGCGATTTGCGCTGTGCCAATGGCAGCTTGCACAGCTTGCCGGTCAGGTACCCCAGCAAGTAGCCGAAGCTGTTGTGCAATATCACCACCACCATTATCAGCAGTCCCGACTCGGCGATTTTCGCCTGGCTGGCCGCCACCACCGCGCACACGATCATCACGATACTCACCACCGACACCAGCGGCAGCACCTGCACCGCCGCCTGCACCCGCGCGCCAAGCAGCCGCTGGGCCAGTACGCCGAGCACGATCGGCAGCATCACCAGTTGCAGGATCGACCAGAACATGTCCATGAAGGACACCGGCAGCCAGGCCGAGGCCAGGAACCAGATCAGCGCAGGGGTCAGCAGCGGCGCGAGCAGGGTGGTCACCGCGGCAATTGCCACCGCCAGCGCCAGGTCGCCGCGGGACAGCCAGACCATCACGTTCGACGCTGTCCCGCTCGGGCAGCAGCCAACCAGAATCACGCCCACGGCAATTTCCGGCGGCAGGTGGAACAGCTGGCACAACAGCCAGGCCATGCCCGGCATGATCACGAAGTGCGCGACCACCCCCAGCATCACTCGCCAGGGCTGGCGGGCGAGGGCGGCGAAGTCATCGAGCTTGAGGGTGAGGCCCATGCCGAACATCACCAGGCCCAGCAGCGGCACGATGGCCACCTTCAAGGCGACGAACCATTGCGGTTGCAGGAAGGCCAGTACGGCGAACACCAGCACCCACAGGGCGAAGGTATTGCCGACGAAGCGGCTGAGGGCGGCGAGGGCACGCATGGGGGCAATTCCTTTTCTGTTTTCATAGCTTCAAGAATTTCACTGGCCTCTTCGCGGGCTTGCCCGCTCCCACAGGTACACCACAGTACTCAGAAACTGTGGTGTACCTGTGGGAGCGGGCAAGCCCGCGAAGAGGCCAGTACTGTCTGAGGATATATCCCAGGCCAGCACCGGCATTTCAAAACCAGTCAGACCCCTTGCGGAATCTCTTCCCCACCCAGCGCCTCGAACAGCACCGGCAGGAATTCGGCAAAGGTCATCATCATGAGCTGGAAGCTGGCATCGAACTGCTGGGCAGCCTCATCGCCACCATCCTGCTCGGCCTGCTCCTGCAGCAGCTCTTCGAACTTCAGGCGCTTGATCACCATCTTGTCATCCAGAATGAACGACAGCTTGTCCTGCCAGGCCAGGGCCAGCTGGGTAACCACCTTGCCGGTGCTCAAGTGCAGCTGGATTTCCTCGCCGGTCAGGTCCTGGCGCTTGCAGCGCACGATACCGCCATCTTCGGCGGTGTCGCGCAGTTCGCATTCGTCCAGCACATAGAACCCTTCGGCAGCTTCCTGCGACTTGACCCACTCGGTCATGGTGGCAACCGGTGCGATTTTCACGGTGGCCGGGCGCACCGGCAGCGAGCCCATCACTTCACGCAGGGTCGACAACAGGTCTTCGGCACGCTTGGCGCTGGCCGAGTTGACCAGAATCACGCCCAGGCGCGGGGCAATGGCGGCGAAGATCATCGAGCGGCGGATGAACGCGCGCGGCAGGAAGGCCTGGATGATCTCGTCCTTGATCTGGTCGCGTTCCTTTTTATAGACCTTGCGCATCTGCTCGGTCTCGATCTCTTCCACCTTTTCCTTCACCGCGTCGTTGACCACGCTGCTGGGCAGGATGCGTTCTTCCTTGCGCGCGGCAATCAGCAGGTACTCGCCGCTGACATGCACCAGGGGAGCGTCTTCGCCCTTGCCGAATGGCGCGACGAAACCATAGGTGGTCAGCTCCTGGCTGGCGCAGGGGCGGGCCGGCTTGCTGGCCAGGGCCGCTTCCAGCGCTTCAGGCTCGAACGGGACTTCCTGGGTCAGGCGGTAGGTCAGCAGGTTCTTGAACCACATGAGGGGCAATCTCTCCTTAATGCATAAGGCGGGCATTATTCTCCGAGCGGTGCTCTCAGGCCAACCCTGTCGGAGTGCCAGTAGCTGTGGCTGGATGTAAAGATGCACGTGGCAACGCTAGGTCTTTGAAAGACCTGAGGTTTTTTTTGAAAAAAGTTTAAAAAGTGCTTGCCAGGGTACGGGGCCGTCCGTAGAATGCGCGCCACACCGAGACGAAGGGTGATTAGCTCAGCCGGGAGAGCATCTGCCTTACAAGCAGAGGGTCGGCGGTTCGATCCCGTCATCACCCACCACTCGATGTTTAGCGCAGCGGTAGTTCAGTCGGTTAGAATACCGGCCTGTCACGCCGGGGGTCGCGGGTTCGAGTCCCGTCCGCTGCGCCATATTCCACTTCCAGGGCCTACTGAACACCCGGAAGTAACAGAGAAAGCGACCTCAGGGTCGCTTTTTTTGTGCCTGTGATTTGGTGTTTTCGAGAAATTTGCAAAAAGTTTGATAAGTGCTTGCCAGAGCGGAAAGTCGCCCGTAGAATGCGCGCCACACCGAGAGACATGGGTGATTAGCTCAGCCGGGAGAGCATCTGCCTTACAAGCAGAGGGTCGGCGGTTCGATCCCGTCATCACCCACCACTCGATGTTTAGCGCAGCGGTAGTTCAGTCGGTTAGAATACCGGCCTGTCACGCCGGGGGTCGCGGGTTCGAGTCCCGTCCGCTGCGCCATATTCCACTTCCAGGGCCTACTGAACACCCGGAAGTAACAGAGAAAGCGACCTTAGGGTCGCTTTTTTTGTTTCTGCATTGAGCAAAAAACCAACAGGCGCTGCCTGGCCCCTGTGGGAGCGGGTTTACCCGCGAAGAATGCGACACGGTGCATGGCACCGGCTTTGCCGGTGTTCGCGGGTGAACCCGCTCCCTCAGAGGATCTGTAGCAATTTCAGCGGCGACGCTCTTCTTCCCGTAAGGTCAGCACCTCGACCCCATCCTCGGTCACCGCCACGGTATGCTCCCACTGCGCCGACAAGCTGTGGTCGCGGGTAATCACCGTCCAGCCATCCTTCAGCGTGCGCGTCCCGCGTCCGCCCTGGTTGATCATCGGTTCGATGGTAAACACCATCCCCGGCTCCAACTTCAGGCCCATCCCGCGCTGGCCAATGTGCAGCACCTCGGGCCCTTCATGCATCTGCTGGCCAATGCCATGCCCGCAATACTCACGCACGACGCTGTAGCCCGCCGCTTCGGCATGGGTCTGGATGGCATGGCCGATATCACCCAGCGTAGCCCCGGGGCGTACCTGTTCGATGCCTTTCCATAGCGCGCCATAGGTGGTGTCGATCAGGCGCTGCGCCTCATCGCTGATCGGCCCGATGCTGTACATCTTCGACGAGTCGGCGATATAGCCGCCTTGTTCCAGGGTGATGTCGACGTTGATGATCGAGCCTTCTTTCAGCACTTCACCGACCTTGGGCATTCCATGGCACACCACATGGTCCACCGAGGTGTTGAGCGAATAGGGGAAGCCATACTGGCCCTTGCTCGCCGGGCGAGCCTTGAGCGTGCCGATGATGAACGCCTCGGCGCGGTCGTTGATCTGCATGGTTGTCACGCCGGGGCGGATGAAGCTGTCGAGGTCGGCGAACACCTGGGCAAGCAGCTGGCCGGCGCGGCGCATCAGGTCGAGTTGGGCGGGGGTCTTGATAATCACCTGGGACATGGGCGGAGGGCAGTGGCTCGTGCTGGAATGTGCCCCAGCATAGCGCCATGGGGTGTGGGGTTGCCATTGCATGGTGCATAGCCTGTACCGGCCTCTTCGCGGGCACGCCCGCTCCCACAGGTGCAGCAACGCCCTCAGGCCTTGCGATATCCCTGTGGGAGCGGGCATGCCCGCGAAAGGGGCGGCACAGCTGGCCCATAAATTGCTGTTTCACCTCCATCCAGGGCTATCAACGTCGACAGCCCACAAAACTTCACGACAAAGGCGCCGTGTTGCCCCGCTTGCCTAGCAAGCAGGGCAGCCGGCGCCTTTTTGCGTTCCCTACAGGAGCCCGCCCATGGCCAACAGCGAAGTGCGCAGCGTCTGCCCCTACTGCGGCGTCGGTTGCGGCATTGTCATGAGCGTTGCCGATGGCAAGGTTGGCAAGATCAGCGGCGACAAGCAGCACCCCAGCAATTTCGGCCGCCTGTGCACCAAAGGCCTCACCGCACACCTGCCGCTGACCGCCGCCGGGCGCATGAATGATGCCTATGTGCGCCAGCAGCGCAGCCAGCAGCCAGCGCGTACCGGCATCGACCAGGCCATCGCCGCCGCCGCTGCGCGCTTGCGCGGCATCATCGATCAGCACGGCCCCGACGCCGTGGCGCTCTACGTGTCCGGGCAGATGTCGCTGGAGGCCCAGTACCTGGCCAACAAGCTGGCCAAGGGCTTTATCCGCACCCGCCACATCGAGTCCAACTCGCGCCTGTGCATGGCCAGTGCCGGCAGCGGCTACAAGCTGTCGCTCGGTGCCGATGGCCCGCCCGGCAGCTACCAGGACTTCGAGCACGCCGACGTATTCCTGGTGATTGGCGCCAACATGGCCGACTGTCACCCGATCCTGTTCCTGCGCCTGCTCGACCGGGTCAAGGCGGGGGCCAAGCTGATCGTCGTCGACCCGCGGCGCAGCGCCACCGCCGACAAGGCCGACCTGTTTCTGCAGGTGCGCCCCGGTAGCGACATGGCCTTGCTCAACGGCCTGCTGCACCTGCTGCTGCGTAACGGCCACACCGACCCCGACTTCATCGCCCGCCACACCGAAGGCTGGGACGACCTGCCGGCCTTTCTCGATGACTACACCCCTGACCGGGTGGCCGCAATAACCGGGCTGGCCGAGGCCGACATCATCAGGGCAGCCGAATGGATCGGCAGCGCCAGCAACTGGATGAGCTGCTGGACCATGGGCCTGAACCAGAGCATCCACGGCACCTGGCACACCAATGCGATCTGCAACCTGCACCTGGCCACTGGCGCCATCTGCCGCCCCGGCAGCGGGCCGTTTTCGCTGACCGGCCAACCCAATGCCATGGGGGGCCGCGAGATGGGCTACATGGGCCCTGGCCTGCCTGGCCAGCGCTCGGCGCTGGTGGCGCAAGACCGCGCCTTCGTCGAGCAGCAGTGGCAACTGCCTCCGGGCAGCCTGCGCAGCGAAGGCGGCGATGGCACGGTGGCGCTGTTCGAGCAGATGAAAAGCGGTGCGGTAAAGGCCTGCTGGGTCATCTGCAGCAACCCGGTGGCCAGTGTCGCCAACCGGCAGCAGGTGATCGACGGCCTGCGTCAGGCCGAACTGGTGATTACCCAGGATGCCTTCCTCGACACCGAGACCAACCGCTACGCCGACATCCTGCTACCGGCTGCGCTGTGGGCCGAAGGCGAGGGCGTGATGATCAACAGCGAGCGCAACCTCACTCTCATGCCGCGCGCCGTCGAGCCGCCCGGGCAGAGCCTGCCAGACTGGCAGATCATCGCCCGGGTCGCCTGTGCCATGGGCTACGCCGACGCCTTCGACTACCCCGATGCGGAAGCTGTGTACGAGGAGATTCGCCGCTTTCACAACCCAACCACCGGCTACGACCTACGTGGCATCGGCTATGCCGAACTGCGCGAGCAGCCGCGCCAGTGGCCCTGCGCCCCGGGCCGTGACAACCCGCGCAGCCCGCTGCGCTATCGCAACGACGGCAGCAGCCAGACGCTGTTGCACCATGCCCAGGGCGAGTGCCCGGTGTTGGCCTTTCCGACCGCCAGCGGCAAGGCCCGCTTCTTGGCCCGGCCCTGGTTGCCAGCAGCGGAACTGCCGGATGCCGATTACCCCATGGTGCTGAATACAGGCCGCGTGCAGCACCAGTGGCACACCCTGACCAAGACCGGCAAGGTACCGGCGCTGAACAAGCTGGAGCCCGGCCCCTTCGTGGAAATCCACCGCGAAGATGCTGCCCGGCTAGGCATCGCCGAAAAGGACCAGGTGGCCATTCGCTCGCGCCGCGGGCAGGCCGTGCTACCCGCGCGGATCAGCGACCGGGTCATGCCTGGCAACTGCTTTGCCCCGTTCCACTGGAACGACCTGGTCGGCGAGCAACTGGCGATCAACGCCGTGACCTGCGATGCGGTCGACCCGCTGTCGTTGCAGCCGGCGTTCAAGCATTGTGCCGTGACCCTGGAGCGGGTTGCCGGTGAGCGCATCGAAGCCCTTGATCTGAACACTGCCAATCCGGAGCCTGCCCGCATGCCGACCGCCACCCTGTCCCGTCTGCTTGGCCTGGACACCCTGCCAGCCCCGGTGCTGGCCGAGGAAGAGCGCCATTATCTGCAAGGCTTCCTGCTAGGCCTGGACCAGGCGCGCGCCGAGGGCGTGCCCTGCCTGCCGGCCAGTGCGCCGCTGGCCGCAAACCGCCGGCTGTTCATCGATGGCTTGCTGGCCGGGCTGTTCGCCCAGCCGGCGGTGCTGCCCGATGCAGCGTTGATAGCACCACGGCACCAGGTGCTTTGGGCTTCGCAAACCGGCAACGGCGAGCTGTTGGCCGAACGCTGTGCCGAGCGCCTGCGCGGTGCCGGCCTCGACGTGCAGCTCAGTTGCATGGAAGCGGTCAGCCCGCGCCAACTGCAGGGCGCCGCCAGCGTGGTGCTGATCGCCAGCACCTTTGGCGATGGCGACGCGCCCGACAGCGCAGCGGCGTTCTGGCAGGCCTTGCAGGGCGAGGAGGGCGCCCACTGCGCCGAACTGCCTTTTGCCGTGCTGGCCCTGGGCGACTCCAGTTACGACCAGTTCTGCGGCTTTGGCCGCAAGCTCGACCAACGCCTGGCCGAGCTGGGCGGGCGGCGCCTGCTGCAGCGGGTGGACTGCGAGCCGGACTTCGACGACGCCTTCGCCGCCTGGCTGGATGCGCTGCTGCCTACGCTAGGCAGCGCTGCTGCACTGCAAGCGGTCACCGAGCCTGCGCCCGTGGCGACCTATGGCAAGCAGCAACCCTGGGCTGCCACCTTGCTGGAAAACCGCCTGCTCAACGGCCCGGGTGCCAGCAAGGAAACCCGTCAACTGGTGTTCGACCTGAGCGGCAGCGGTTTTACCTATGCCGCCGGTGATGCCTTGGGCGTGTGGCCGCGCAACTGTCCGGCCCTGGTCGACGAGCTGCTGGTGTTGATGCAGCTCGATGGCCAGACCATGGTTCAGCTGAAAGGCCAACCCGCCATGCCGCTGACCGAAGCCCTGCAAGCGCACCTGGAGATTGCCAGGGTCACCACGCAGCAGCTGCTGGCCTTCGCCGGCAATGCCCCGGACCTGCAGCGCCTGCTGCAGCCCGAGTGCAAGGCCGAGCTGCAGGACTGGTTGTGGGGACGGCAACTGGTCGATGTGCTGCGCGCCTTCCCCCAAAAGCTGCCGCTGGCCAGCTGGCTGAAGCTGCTCAAACCGTTGCAGCCGCGCCTGTATTCGATCAGCTCCAGCCCGCTGGCACACCCGCAGCAGGTGCACCTGACCGTTTCCACGGTGCGCTATGGAGCGCGCAAAGGGGTGTGTTCAAGCTTCCTTGCCGACCGTGCGCAGGCGCTGAAAGTGGCCATTTTCCCGCAAGTGTCGAAGCACTTTCGCCTGCCCGAGGATGACAGCGTGCCGGTGATCATGGTCGGCCCCGGCACCGGCATTGCGCCGTTCAGGGCCTTTCTCGAAGAGCGAGAGGCACGTGGGGCGAAAGGGGCCAACTGGCTGTTCTTCGGCGAGCAGTACGCGGCCACCGATTTCTATTACCAGGAGCAGCTGCAGGCCTGGCAGGCTGCAGGGCACCTGCGTCTGGACACGGCGTTTTCACGCGACCAGGCCGAGAAGGTCTATGTGCAGCAGCGCATGCTCGAACAGGGCGCGCAGTTGTGGCAGTGGCTGGAGGCGGGGGCGTACTTCTACGTGTGTGGCGATGCGCAGCGCATGGCCAAGGATGTGGATGCGGCGTTGCGGGCGATCGTCGCCGAGCATGGCGGCATGGATGCAGGGGCTGCTGCGGCTTATGTCGAAGCGCTGGGCAGGGCCAAGCGGTATCGGCGGGATGTGTATTGATGTGCACCGGGATGGGGTGTTGTGCACTGTGAATGTGCATGACCTGTGCCGGCCTCTTCGCGGGTGAACCCGCTCCCACAGGCACTGCACAGGTCTGAAAGATGTTGAGATCCCCTGTGGGAGCGGGTTCACCCGCGAGGAGGCCGGCACAGGCAACCCAATTGGCACACTCCCTGCTTTATCCCAGTTACAACAAAGCCCACTGATCAACGGCGATCAACCCGGGCCCCTTCCGTGATGAATACAGGCAAAGGCGCCTGGAGCTTCGGCTCCAGGCGCTTTTTTTTTGATCGAGGATCGGCTTATGAAGGCAACAGCGAGCAGCGGGCAACGAGAGCGACTGGTCATCGTCGGCAACGGCATGGTCGGCCACCATTGTGTCGAACAACTGGTCAGCCGCGGCGCCCTGCAGCGCTTCGAAGTGCATGTGTTCGGCGAAGAGCGCCAACGCGCCTATGACCGCGTGCACCTGTCCGAGTATTTCGGCGGCAGCTGTGCCGAAACCCTGGCCCTGTGCGGGCAGGACTTTTACGGCAGCAACGGGGTGCACCTGCACCTCGGCGAAGCGGTGCTGGAAATCGACCGTGAGTGCGGCGAAGTGGTCACCGCCGAGGGCCGCTACGGCTACGACCAACTGGTGCTGGCCACAGGTTCCTACCCCTTCGTGCCGCCGATCGAAGGTTCCAGCGGCAATGCCCGCCTTGTCTACCGCACCCTCGACGACCTCGACGCCATCCGCGCTGCCGCAGCCAGTGCCCGCCGTGGCGTGGTAGTGGGCGGTGGCCTGCTTGGCCTGGAAGCAGCCAACGCCCTCAAGTCGCTGGGCCTGGAAGCCCACGTGGTGGAGTTCGCCCCACGGTTGATGCCGGTGCAGCTGGACGGCGAGGGCGGTGCCGCGCTCAAGGCACAGATCGAAGCGCTGGGTGTTGGCGTGCATCTGTCGCGTGCCACCCAGTCGATCAGTGCGGGTGAAGACTACCGCTACCGCATGAACTTCGATGGCGGCGAGCACCTGGAAACCGACCTGATCGTGTTCTCCGCGGGTATCCGCCCGCAGGATGCCCTGGGCCGTGCCTGTGGCCTGGACATCGCCGCGCGTGGTGGCGTGGTGATCGACAACCATTGCCGCAGCAGCGACCCACGCATCTTTGCCATCGGCGAGTGCGCCTCGTGGAACGGCAGCGTGTTCGGTCTGGTCGCCCCGGGCTACAGCATGGCGCGCAACCTGGCGGCATTGCTGATGGGGGAAAGCACTGGCGAATTCACCGGTGCCGACATGTCTACCAAGCTCAAGTTGCTGGGCGTGGATGTCGGCTCCATCGGCGATGCCCATGGCGCTACCCCTGGCGCACGCAGCTACCGCTTCATCGACGAAGCCAACAGCGCCTACCGCCGGCTGGTGGTGGATGCCAGCGGCAAGCACGTGCTCGGTGCGGTGCTGGTCGGCGACAACAGCTACTACGACACCCTGCTGCAATACGCCCAGAACGGTATCGCCCTGCCAGCCGACCCCGCGGCACTGATCCTGCCGCAAGGCGGTGATGCACCGGCCCTGGGCGCCGATGCGCTGCCCGACAGTGCGACCATCTGCTCGTGCCACAACGTCAGCAAGGGCGCGGTGTGCGCCGCCATCGACAGCGGCTGCGGCGACCTTGCCGCAGTCAAGGGCTGCACGAAAGCAGCTACCGGTTGTGGTGGTTGCGCGGCACTGCTCAAGCAGGTGTTCGAGCATGAGCTGACCGCCCGCGGCGTGGCGGTGGACAAGAGCCTGTGCGAGCACTTCGCCTACACTCGCCAGGAACTGTACGGTCTGGTACGGGTGGAGGGTATCCGCACCTTCAACGAACTGCTCGAACGCCACGGCAAGGGCCACGTTGGCTGCGACATCTGCAAGCCGGCGGTGGGCAGTATCCTCGCCTCGTGCTGGAACCAGCCGATCATGGACCCGGCGCTGGTGCCGCTGCAGGACACCAACGACACCTTCATGGCCAACATGCAGAAGAACGGCACCTACTCGGTGGTGCCGCGCATCCCCGGTGGTGAAATCACCCCCGACAAGCTCATCGTGATCGGCCAGGTGGCGAAAAAGTACGACCTGTACACCAAGATCACCGGCGGCCAGCGCATCGACTTGTTCGGCGCCCAGTTGCACGAGCTGCCGCTGATCTGGGGCGAGCTGATCGAGGCCGGCTTCGAAACCGGCCATGCCTACGGCAAGTCGACCCGCACGGTGAAATCGTGCGTTGGCAGCACCTGGTGCCGTTACGGCGTGCAGGACAGCGTCGACATGGCCCTGCGCCTGGAAGACCGCTACAAAGGCCTGCGCAGCCCGCACAAGCTCAAGTTCGCGGTGTCCGGTTGCACTCGCGAATGCGCCGAGGCACAGAGCAAGGACATCGGCGTGATCGCCACCGACAAGGGCTGGAACCTGTACGTGTGCGGCAATGGCGGCATGCGCCCGCGGCACGCCGAGCTGTTCGCCACCGACCTCGACGACGAGACCCTGGTGCGCCTGATCGACCGCGTGCTGATGTTCTATATCCGCACCGCCGACAAACTGCAGCGCACCTCGGTGTGGCGCGAGAACCTGGAAGGTGGGCTGGACTACCTGAAGCAGGTGATCATCGACGACAGCCTGGGCTTGGCCAGCGAGCTGGAAGCGCAGATGCAGCATGTGGTCGACCAGTATGAATGCGAGTGGGCCAACGCCCTCAACGACCCCGAGAAGCTCAAGCGCTTCCGTACGTTCGTCAACGACCGCCGCGCCGACCCGGACGTGCATTTCGTGCGCGAACGCGAACAGCGCCGGCCTGCTGCGCCGCTGCACCTGATCCCAACCGTCGAGGAGGCTGTCTGATGAAGCTGTCCAATGCTGCTGTAAAGACCCACGAGAACTGGCAGGCGGTGTGCCAGGCGGATGACCTGGTGGCCGATTCCGGGGTGGTGGTTTGGCTCGACGGGGCCCAGGTGGCGTTGTTCTACCTGCCGGGGCAGGCGCAGCCGCTGTACGCGGTGGACAACCGCGACCCGCGGTCCGGCGCCAACATCATCGGCCGCGGGCTGGTCGGTAGCTTGCAGGGGGAGTTGGTGGTGGCGGCGCCGTTGTACAAGCAGCACTTCAGCCTGGAGAGCGGGGAGTGCCTGGAGGATAGCGGGCAGCGCCTGCGGGTGTGGCCGGTGCGGTTGAATGGGGAGGCGGTGGAGTTGGCTGTGGCCTGATAGTCATCTGCCGCCTGCACCGGCCTCTTCGCGGGCACGCCCGCTCCCACAGGTACTGCACAGGTCTGGAGAACTGTGGAGATCGCTGTGGGAGCGGGTTTACCCGCGAAAGGGCCGTACAGGTCATCTGCATGCGGTAAGCTTGAGCCCATGAACCTCGACACCCGCATCAAGTACCGCCACCTGCTGTGCTTCCTGGAGATTGCCCGGCAGGGCAGCCTGGCCAGGGCTGCCGACATCCTGGCAATCAGCCAGCCGGCCATCTCCAAGACCCTCAAGGAACTCGAAGACCTGCTGGAAACGCGCCTGTTCGCGCGCAGCCGCCAGGGCGTCGAGCTGACCCCGGCCGGCACGCGTTTCATGCGCTATGCCGGGCCCAGCGTGCAGGCCCTGCGCGATGGCGTCAGCAGCCTGCGTGGCGAGGCGCGGGCGCCGTCGCAAGTTCGCATCGGCGTGTTGTCTACAGTCGAAGGCCTGCTCATGCCCGAAGTGCTGTGCCGCCTGCACCAGCGGCATGAGGCGCTGGTGATCAGTGTGGTCACTGGGGTCAGCGCGCAGTTGCTCGGCCAGTTGCGCCTGGGCGAACTGGAACTGGTGGTCGGGCGCATGACCGACAGCCCACAGATCCAGGGGCTGTCGTTCGAGCACCTGTACAGCGAGTCGATGAGCCTGGTGGTGCGGCCCGGCCACCCGCTGCTGGCCGGCACGCCGGTGGAGCGGGCGCAGGTGGGCCGTTACCCGTTGGTATTGCCGCCTGCAGGCACCACCATCCGCCAGCATGCCGACAGCCTGTTCGTGCAATGTGGCATCCAGATGCCGGCCCAGCGCCTGGAAACCCTGTCACTGGCCCTGAGCCGACGCTACCTGCTGGGCAGTGATGCGCTGTGGGTGGCACCACGCGATGCCGTGCTGCTGGACCTTCGCCGTGGCGAGTTGGTCGAACTCGACCTGGGCGTGCGCGAGCCCGGCGGCTCGGTCGGTATCTGCCGCAATGCCGCCTTGCCACAGAGCCTGCCGGGGCAGTGGGTATGCGAGGTACTGCGCGAGGTGGCAGGGCAGTACCGAGAGGGTGCCTACCCTTGAACCCGCTCCGTCAACAGGGCACTGAGGGCCTTGAGGCTGTCGTCGCTCAGGCTGCCGCTGGCCGCCATCAGGCGTAACTGTGCCTGCAGGATGGCATAGCGCTGGCGGGCCAGTTGCAGGCGCGTGCGAGTCAACTGCTGCTCGGCATCCAGCACATCGTTGCTTATCCGTGCGCCGGCCTCGTAGGCGTGCGTGGTAATGCGCAGATCGCTCTGGCTGGAACGCAAGGCCTGTTGCAGGGCCTGGTACTGGCTGATGCCACCGGTGAGGTTGAGGTAGGCCTGACGGGCCATGAAATCTGCCTCGCGTCGAGCATCTTCCAGCTCGCTCTCGGCGGCGCCCTGCAGGGCACGTGCCTCGCGCGTGCGGCTTTGGGTGCCGCCACCGGCGTACAGGGGAACGCTGAGCTGCACACCGACCACGGTCTGGGTGTACTTCTCCTCGGGTACGGTCACGTCGTACAGGCTGCCTCCCACGGAGGCAAAGCGGCCGTGCGCGGCCACCAGGTCGAGGGTTGGCAGATGGCCGGCCCGTTGTTTGTCCACTTCCTGTTCGGCGATCAGCTGGCGTACTTCGGCTGCCTGCACCTTCAGATTGTGCTGGCGGGCCTGGTCGGTCCAGGCATCCAGCCGGGCCGGTTGCGGGCCACTGAAGGAGACCAGGTCATCAGGCCTGGCCAGCTCGCCCGGCATACTGCCAGTCAGCCTGGCCAGCGCCTGCTGGTTGAGGCGCAGGGCATTGTCGGCGGCAAT
Source organism: Pseudomonas sp. B10(2017) (assembly GCF_002113295.1). NCBI lineage: Bacteria > Pseudomonadati > Pseudomonadota > Gammaproteobacteria > Pseudomonadales > Pseudomonadaceae > Pseudomonas > Pseudomonas sp. B10(2017). The sequence continues at coordinate 84,083 of NZ_NEJU01000019.1, read as the reverse complement.
CTGCTCGGCCTGCGCGAGGTCGTAACGGGCCTGGATGCGCTGCACCTCGTTCTCGGTACCCGAGCCTTCGCGGCGCAAGCGCTGTGCCTTGTCCAGTTGCTGGCCGAGGGTGTGCACCTGCTGGCGGCTGGTAGCCAACTGGTCTTCGGCCAGCAACAGTTCGAAGTAGGCGTCGGCCACGCGCAGCATCAGGTCCTGGCGCGCAGCGAGCAGGTCGATTTCACCGGCGGTGGCCAAGGCCTTGCCCTGTTCATGGCCGACGACGTTCTGCCAGCGCAGCAGGGGCTGTATCAATACCAGCGCGTAGGCATTGGAGTTGTCGCGGTTGCGGTGTGCAGGGCCGCTGTGTTCGCGGTCGACCCAGGCTGCGCCGCTTTCCAGGGACAGGTGCGGCAGCAATTTAGCCAGCGCCTGTGGTGCCTTCTGCGCCGCTGCCTGTTGACGTTGCTGCGCCGCAGCGTAGGCCAGGTCATGCCCCAGGGCTTGCTGGTAGGTCTGGTACAGGTCGCTGGCCTGGACCGTGCTGGCGCAAGCCAGCGCCAGCACGGCTAGGCAGGTTCGTGTGCTTTGTCCGAACACGTCACGGACTCCTTTGCAAGTGAGGGCTTGGGTAGGCGGGAGTTGCGCATCAGCAGCACCATGGGCACGCCGATCAGCATCACCGCACCGAGCAGGCCGAAGAGCATGCTGAAACCGAGCATCTGTGCCTGCTCCTGGGCCTGCATGAAGGCCAGTACGGCGTTGGCCTGGTCTGCACCGAGCAGGTCGGTGGAGAGCCGTCGCGGGTCGAGGTTGGCCAGGTCCCAGCCGCTGGCAAGCAGGCTGTTTTCGTCGACGTGCTCGGATAGTTGCCGGTAGCGTGCCCAGGAGAAACGCGTGAGCAGGGTGGCGGCGATGGCGATGCCCACGCTGCCGCCCAACTGGCGCATCAGGTTGAGCACGCCGGAGCCCACCGAGATCAGCTGCGCCGGCAGTTGGCGCATGGCCAGGTTGGTCAGTGGCACGAAGATCATGCCCAGCCCGAAGCCACGGATGATCAATGGCCAGTACAGGGTGTCGGGGTTGCTTTGCAGGGTGAACTGGGTATGCAGGTACATGGCGTAGCCGTAGACCAGGATGCCCACGCAGATGAAGTAGCGCTCATCGATGCGGTTTTCCTGCGACAGCTTGCCGATCACCAGGGTACTGACCGCACTGGCCAGGGCACCGGGGAAGATCACAAGGCCACTTTGGTAGGCGCTTTGCTCAAGCAGCGTCTGCAGCAGCAGAGGCACCATGAACAGCGTGCTGTACAGGCCGAAACCGACGCAGAAGGCGCAGATCGATCCCAGAAGAAACTCGCGGTTGCTGAACAGCGCGAGGTTGACGATCGGGTTGGCCACCCGCCGCTCCCAGTAGCAGAACCCGATCAGGCCGAGCAGCGCCAGTGCCAGGCACAGCAGGCTCAGGTCTGACTCAAGCCAGTCCCAGTGTTCGCCACGCTCCAGCAGGATCTGCAAGCTGCCGACGCCGATTGCGAGCAGCACGAAGCCCGGATAGTCGATGCTTTGCGGGCGTCGCTCGTTGGGTGAATCGCCTACGCACAGCCATGCCAGCAGCAGGGCCAGCGCGCCGATCGGCAGGTTGATCAGGAAGATCCAGTGCCAAGAGAACTCGTCGATCAGGTAGCCGCCGACCGAGGGGCCGAGGGTTGGCCCCATCATCACCCCGACGCCGTACAAGGCCAGGCCGGCGCTGACCTTTTCCTTGGGGAACACGTCGTAGATGATCGCCTGCGAGATGCCCAGCAAGCCGCCCCCGGCCAGGCCCTGCACCACTCGCCACAGCACCATCTGCCACAGCTCCTGCGACAGCGCGCAACCGAGCGAGGCCAGCACGAACAGCGCCGATGACACCAGGTAGTAGCGGCGCCGGCCAAACCAGGCAGACAGCCAGCCGCTGGCCGGCAGGATCACCACGTTGGCGACGATGTAGCCGGTCGAAACCCAGGAAATTTCGTCCACCGACGCCCCGAAACCGCCCATCAGGCTGGGGATGGCGACGTTGACGATGGTGACGTCGAGCAGCTCCATCATCGAGATCAGGGTGACTGTCACTGCCACCAGCCACGGCGACTTCATAGCGGCTGCCCGCTGTCGCGGGTATCGACCTCGACGAACACGCTCATGCCCTGGCTGAGCGCCTGTTGCATGTCTTTGGGCAGCTGGCGGAACTCGATGCGCGCCTGGATGCGTTGCACCACCTTGGTGAAGTTGCCGCTGGCGTTCTCCTGTGGCAGCAGCGAGAAACGCGCGCCAGTGGCCGGCACCAGGCTATGTACCACGCCCTCCAGCTGCTGCCCCGGGAAGGCATCGACGCTGATGCGTGCAGATTGGCCGACACGAACCCTGCCGATCTGGGTTTCCTTGAAGTTGGCCACTACCCACATGTGTTCTGTACTGACCAGGCTCAAGAGTTTTTGACCGGCCACCACGAATTGCCCGGGCTGCACATCCTTGTGCACGATCACCCCACCCTGCGGGGATGCCTGCCGGGTGTCCTGCAGTTCGATGCGGGCCAGTGCCAGGGCCGACTCAGCGGCCTTGATCCGGTACTCTTCAACTTTCAGCGCGGCCTGGTTGGCCAGGGTACCTTCGCGGGCTGCGGTGGAGTTGTCGCGGGCCGCCTGCAGCTGGTGGCTCAGGGCGCTGAAGCGTGCGCGGGCGGCTTCCAGGTCCTGGGTACTTACAACGCCCTGGTCGGCCAGGCGCCGGGTGCGTTGATAATCGCTGCGGGCCTGTTCGACATTGGCCGCCAACTGACCGATGGTGGCCTGTGCTGCCTGACTGCGCGCAGCTGCACTGCGGACCTGGCTGTCCACCAGGCCGGGCATGCCGCCTTGCCCGGTGGCCACCAGCGCGCTCAGGTAATTGGTCCGCGCCTGTTCAACCCGCTGCTGATATTCGTCATCGCGCACCTGGAACAGCAGGTCCCCTTTGTTCACGCGCGTGTTTTCGTGCACAGGCACGTCCACCACCACGCCGCTCAGCCGCGCCCTGATAGGGATGATCACGCCTTCCACTTCGGCATTGTCGGTGCTGACGTACTGCCGTGCGTATTGCCAGCGCTGCAGCCCGAGTGCTGCCAGGCCTGCGATGACCAGCACCGATACTGCCAACTTGGCGTACTTGCCTTTCACCATGTCACACGCTCTCGTCCATGTCGTTGGGGGCCAGAACCCCTTGCCTGCGTCGGGCGCAGGCAAGGGGTGATGCTCAGCTGGTTGCTGGCGCGCACGGGGCCTGTGCTGCCGCGCGCTGATGCAGTTGCTCCAGCACGCCATCCCACAGCACGGTGCGGGCTACCAGCGCGTCGGCGGCGCTTTTCGCCAGGGTCTGCTGTTGCGCCGGTTCGCTGACGATCTCGGCGATGATGCGTTTGGCTGCCGGGCCGTGATCGTCGCCGTCCATTTCGATGTGGCGCTTGAGGTAGTAGGTCAGCATCGGCACGCTGGCTTCATCGATGGCCCAGCGTTGCAGCAGGCCGCCGAACATGTCCGGGATGATGTCTTCGCGGCCGAAGAAGAAATACGCCAGCACCTGCTCGGTCGAGCCGTGCAGGGCAACTTCCAGGGTCTTGCTGACGAACACCTTGGCCGGCAGCGGAATGTCGACATTGGTCAACGCCTGGGCAAGGGGCACGCCTGCTTGCAGCAGTGCCTGGAACTGGCGGAACGGGCCGGTATCGGCGCCGATCTCGTCCATTGCGCCAAGGTACAGCTCCAGATGGCTGATGAAGCCGCCGTCGGGGTGTTCGTCGGTTTCCTCGCCGGTGACGATCTCGTTGATCAGCCGCGCGGCAAGGATATGCCTGGGTGGCAGCCAGGGCAGGGAGACGCAGGTCAGGTCGCGCTGGATGCGCTTGAGCAGCGTCATGAAGTCCCACACGGCAAAGACGTGGTTCTCCATCAGCAGGCGTACATCATCCAGAGTGCTGATGCGGGCGAACAGTGGGTGTGCCAGCAGGGTGCGGCGTTCGTTTTCAATCAGTTCATCGACGTCAAAAGACATACTCGGCTCCTTGAGTTTTGGGGCTCGCCAGGCGTACATCACAGCCCGGGGCTACCTGGCGGTGGCATCGTCTGCCAGGCGCCGGCATAGGGGAAACGTGCCTTGCAGTAGCGCAAGGCTCCGAAGAAACGCGGTTCGATCAGCGCCTGTCGGCCTTCGTACCAACCGCTGGCGAGCAGTTGGCGGTGCAGGCGAGGCAGGCGCCAGCACGGCACGCGCGGATACAGGTGGTGCTCCAGGTGGTAGTTGGAGCCCAGGTGCAGCAGGGTGCTCAGTGCTGCGGTACGCGAGCGGGCCACCGGCAGCGCTACATCGGTTTCGAAGGCATGCTCCTGGTAGGCGTTCAGGGCAGAAATCAACAAGGCCAGCAGCAGGCAGCCCGCCACGGCAGGCAGCAGCGGTGGCCACTTTGCCGCCAGCAGCAGCCACAGTGCCGGCCACAGCAGCTGGCAGGCCAGGTTGGCTCTGGCCAGCAAACGGATCTGCCGGTCGGGCAGTGGCAATGTGCCGCTGACCTTGGCGCCGGGCAGGGCCAGGCGCACGGTTTGCAGCAGATACCAGGCGGTGGCATGCAGGCGTGACACCAGCAACCGGGTGGCGGCCAGGCGATAGCGCCGCAACAGGCGCCAGTCCGGGTCCTGGGGGCTACCGTTGTAGCGATGGTGCTGCCAGTGGTCGACAAAGTAGCCGGTGACGCAGAAGCCCGTGAGCATCGAGCTCAGCACCACCGCCAGCATGCAGCTGTACAGGCGGTTGTCGCTGAGGTTGAAGTGGAAACCCTCGTGGCCCAGGATGCCCTGCAGAAACAGGCCGTAGCCCGCCAGCAGCAGCAATGGCAAAGCCAGCGGCCATGCCTGGGGGGCGCGGTCGACGATGGCCACAAGCAGTGCCAGCGGTGCGGCGAACAGCAGCAACGCGTAGCCGATCACCAGGGTGGTTTCCAGCGCTGACGGCGTCAGCAGGCTTCGCTCAGGGCGCAGCAGGGGCTTGTCCAGTGCCAGTTGCGTCATCGGCCTGGCCTCAGTCGATCAGTTCGGGTTTGAGCGACAGCTGCCCGGCCTTGCTCAGGCTGCGCAAGCGCAGGCCGATGAAGGCATCCACCAGGCTTGGCAGCCAGCGTGCGGTGTACATGGCCACGCTGCCGAGGAAGGTCAGGCCGCGGTTGCGCAGGTCGTGGCGGGTGCAGGCACGCACCAGGCCATTGCTGGCGTCATCGAGTTTTTCCTCAAGCGACAGCAGCACGCGCTCGCCGCGCTTGAAGCTGACCAGGCGCTTCACCGACAGACCGACCCGTTCGGCCGGGTCGTGAATGGCCGTGTCGATGAACCCGGGGAACACCGTGACCACATCCAGTTGCCCGGGGTACTGCATGCGCAGCACATCCGAATAGGCGCTCAAGGCTCGCTTGCTGGTGGCGTAGGCGGCCACGTACGGGGCGTTGACCAGCGCGAACAGCGAAGACACGTTGACCACCTTGCCACGCTTGCGCAGCAATGCCGGCAAGAACCGCGAGGTCAGTTGCCACGGAGCCAGCAGGTTGACTTCCAGTGCGCGACGCACATCATCGTTCACCCCTGTTTCGCCCCGTTCCAGGGTCAGCACCCCGGCATTGTTGATCAGGATGTCGATGTCGCCGAAGCGCTCCAGGATGGAGGCAGCAGCTTCGTCCAGGCGTTCGCGGTCGCACAGGTCGAGCAGGTAGTAGGCATCGAAGTTCAGTGCCCCATGCGGCTCGAGCCGGTCGATGCCGATAACGGTTGCCCCTTGATGCTTGAGTTTGCGTGCGGTTTCCAGGCCCAGGCCGCGTGCCGCGCCGGTAATGACGACGATCTTGTTGTGCAGTTTCACGGGGTGACTCCATTGGCAATGCTGAAGGTGGCGCCTTGCAGGTAGCGGTCGAGGTTGGCCGTCATGCTGAAGCGTCCGGGCGGGTGGAACTGCAGGCCGCGGGTACTGGCCAGCCAGTCGCAGCCCTGGTTCGAGCGGATGAACGACAGGCCGCCGAGCATCTGGTGGGCCAGGTCGGACGCGCTCGCCAGTTGCTGTTCGATGCCGTAGCGGGTCAGCAGCAGGCGCGCCAGCAGGTCGTCGGCGTTGCCTTGCAGGTGTTCCACCTCGTGCGCCAGGCCTTCCAGCGCACTCAGGCACAGTTGCAGCTGGCAGGCCAGCTGCACGCGCTGCTGGTCGCTCCAGCGGCGCTCGTCGATCGCCCGCTCGACCAGGCCCATGCAGGCGCCCAGGTAGCTGGCGCTGATCAACAGCTCGAACCAGATGAAACCGATGGTCTGCACATCGCCAAGCTGCGATTTCAGCCCGGCGGAGAAGATCATCTTGTCGCTGACGTAGACGTCCTCCAGGCGCAGCTCCTGGCTCTGTGCGGCGGCCAGCGCGCTGTTGCCCCAGAACGGGTGGCGGCTGATGCCGGGGGCGGAGGCGGGGATGAGCGCGATCATCAGCTCCTCGCCGTCCTCGCTGGTGCGGCTGTAGCTGGCAGTCAGCAGGTCCATCGAGCTGCTCAGGCTGCACGGTTGCTTGCTGCCGCTCAGGCGGACTCCGTCAGCCAACTGCACGGCTTCCATGCCGGCATCCAGGATGCCGCCTCCCGGTACGCCTTCGGCGAAGCCAGAGGCCAGCAGCAGACGCTGCTTGGCAATGGCCGACAACAGCAGGCCTTCGGCACCTGCGCCCCGGGCGGCGACGGCAACCAGGCTGGCCACGGAAAACTGATGCATGGTGCTGGCCACGGCCAGTGAAGGTGACAACGCACCGAGGGCCAGCTGCACCTGCAGCGCCTCGCATGCGCTGGCGCCCAGGCCACCACCAGCCTTCGGCACCAGCAAGGCAACCGGGCCGGTATGCTTGAACCAGTCCACAACCGGGCTGTCAGCGGCTTCGCGCTGTTCGAAGGGCAACTCCGTCAGCAGTTTGGCAAAGTCCGGGGCAAAGCGTTGCAAGGTCTGCCTGGCGTTGTGCAGGAGTGACAGGGGCATGGCTCAATCCTTGATCTGGCTGTTCGGGAACAGGCCATGGATGATGGCGCTGATGTTGTCGCGGATCGCTTGCCGGGCGACCGGGTCAAGCATGTCGGCCAGCATCGGCAGACCCAGGTCGAAGTTCGAGCGGAAGGCAATGCTGGCGCCTTCGGCGGTTTCGCTGACTTGCCACGAGCCGGAAAAGTGGTCGATATCACCAGCGGTCTGGCGGAAATGGATATGCAGGTTGGCCGGGTCGAACACATCACGCTCCTGCCATTTGAGGATGCCGCTGTGGAAGTTCACCTCCCAGTTGCTCAGCACCTCATGTTCATGCACGGCTTCGATTTCGATGTTGCGCACCGACTCGCAAAACTGTGGATAGGCGCTGAAGTTACTGATGGCGGCGTAGACCTGTTCGGCGCTCTGGCTGGGTACATGGGCGTTCAGGCTGACTTCGTTCATTTCGGTGTCCTATTCAAAGGTACGGGCAAGGGCGCGGGCGAAACCGCCGAGCAGCCATTCAACGTCGCTGTCGCTGTACAAGGCAGGCGGCGTCAGGCGGATCACCCGGTGATCGTTGAGGGAGTGGTTGACCACGATGCGTTGGTCGATCAGGTGCATGACCATGTTGGCCGCCAGGCCGGCATCGGCGAACTCGACCCCCAGCAACAGCCCGGTACTACGCAGTTGCACCTGGTTGCCGCAAGGGTGTTGCCGCAGCACGTTCTGCAGGCCCTGGCGCAGGCGTTGCCCCAAGGCTTCGGCACGGGGTACCAGCTGTTCGTGCTGCATCACCTGCAAGGTCGCCATTACCGCAGCCATGGCCAGCGGGTTGGCGCCGAAGGTGGAGGTGTGCATCAGCGGGTTGCGATTGAGCGGTGCCTGCATGTCGGCAGTGCAAACCATGGCACTTACTGGCACGCAGCCGCCGGAGAGGCTTTTGCCGACCAGCAGGATGTCCGGTACCACGCCCTCGTGCTCGCAGGCCCACCAGCGCCCGGTACGGCCCATGCCCGACTGGATCTCGTCGGCAATCAGCACAGCGCCGTACTGGTCGCAGAGTTGGCGCACCTGCTGCAGGTAGCCGGCTGGAGGTACTATCACCCCGGCCTCGGCCTGTACCGGCTCGAGGATGACGCAGGCGCGTTCGGGCTGCGCCTGCAACTGCTGGCGCAGGGCATCGGCATCACCGAATGGTACGAAGTGGCTGTCGCCCAGGCGGTCGGCAAAGGGTGAGCGATACAGCGTCCGGCCAGTGACCGCCAGCGAACCCAGGGTCTTGCCGTGGTATCCACCCTGGGTCGAGATCACCTGTTGGCAACCGTTTAGCCAGGCCAGTTTCAGCGCCGCCTCGGTGGCTTCGGTACCGGAGTTGCAGAAGTACACATACTGCAGGGGCGCCGGGCATACCGCGGCCAAGGCCGCAGCGGCCTGGGCCTGGAACGGGTTGAGCATGAGCTTGCTGGCCATCGGGTGGCTGTGCAGCTGGTGGCTGACCTTTTCAACCACCTGCGGGTGCGAATGCCCGAGCAGGAACACGCCGTAGCCGCCGGCATCCAGATAGCGGTTGCCGTCCATGTCGAACAGGTAGACGCCTTCGCCGGCTACCTCGATCGGCAGGTTCATCATCGACGCAAGGCGGGCATAGCCGGCATTGACATGGTCACGGTACTGGGCGCGTACGTGCTCGGCGTCCAGCCCTTCAGGCAGGGGAGTGAAGCTGTTCATCGTCTCAGGCCTCCATGGCCAGTTCGCCGTGGCGCTCACCTGAGGCCGGTGTTCTCAGCATGCGTTGCATGGCCGAAAGCTTGGGGGACAGGCGGGCCAGCGTCAGTGCCAGCTCCTGGCGCGGCGAACGCATGGCCAGGCGCCGGGCTGGCAACAGCTGCTCCAGCGAGCTTGGCAATGGCTGCAGCAGGCTGGCGTAGCGGCACAGCTGGGTGGCGCGGCCGAGGGCTGCGCGGATGTTCTCCTCCAGGGCTGGCAGGAACACCGGGCGCACCAGGCGTTCGTAGATATCCGGGTTCATGCAGCGCGGGCGCTGGAACGGCTTGCCCTGGTCCTGCATTTCTGCGCACATCAGGTCGAGCAGGGTGCGGATATCGAGCGCCTGCGGGCCGTTGCTGAGGAAGTAGTCGTCGCCGATCAGGCGCTGGTCCAGTGCGCTGGCGATGCCGGCCGCGGCAACATCACGGGCGATCACATCGACTCGTCCGTTCTCCGGGCACGGGATGATCGGCAGGTAGCCGGACATCATCAGCCCCATGGTCAGGTGAAAACCCTGAAGCATGGGCATGTGGCCACTGTGGCTGTCGCCGATGATGATCGACGGGCGGAAAATCGACACCGGCACGCCTGCATCGCGAACCAGGCTCTCGGCCTGGCGCTTGACCACTTCGTACGGGGTCGAAGGCATCACGCCGGGGTGATAGTCGCACGGGTGGGTGAAAGCGGTGCTGATGTGGTACAGCGGCACATCGGCGTCGCGGACAAACTCCAGCACTTGTTCGGTGCCTTGGTAGTTGACCGAGAACACCGCTTCGGCGTGGCCATCCAGGCGGGTGATAGCTGCGCAATGGATGACCCAGTCGACGCGCCTGGTCAGTGCCAGGTAGTCCGCGCCGGACAGGCCCAGGCGCGGTTGGCAGATATCACCGCGCAGGGTTTCTACCCCTGGATGGCGGATGCTGCTGCGACGGGTCAGGCAGACCAGGTGATAGCGCTCGGCCAGTTGGCCGATCAGGGTATCACCCAGTACGCCGGCACCGCCGGTAAGGAAAACGGTCAGCCGCGAGGGTCCTGACATGGGCTAGCACTCCTTGCTCGCTAGGTTGATGAACTGGCATGTGCCATGGCGCCCGTCTGCCTGGCCGCCGCAAGGGGGCCAAGGAACCGGAACGATTAAAAAAGCCGACCTGTGATCACATGGCCGGCAAGTGGCCCTGCGCCTGATGGTGGAGACCCCGGTTGGCGCGGGCTGGAGGGGATGATGGCGATTTAGAACTGTGGATTCTTGAATGAATCGCTTGTATTGCGCAGCACCATGGCGACGCGGCTGGGCGACATGCCGACCATCCGTCGCATCGTGCGGGTGAGGTGGGCCTGGTCAGCGAAGCCGCCGGCGACAGCGGCATCGCTGAGGCTGGCTTCATGGGCAAGGGCGTGGCAGGCGCGTTCGAGTTTGCGCCAGATGATCCATTGCGACAGGGGCACGCCCATCTGTCGCGTGGCGAAAAAGCGCAGGCGTGGGCTGGAAAGGCCCACCGCGCTGGCTGCACGCGAGACCGCACCAATGCCGGCCCAGTCCTGGCGCAGCAGGTTCAGGGCATTGGACAGGCGTGGGTCGAAGCTTTCGGGGGGGACCAGTTTGAGCTCCAGGGCTGCCACCACCTCGTGGAAGTTGGCGGCCTGGCGCACGCAATCGACGATATCCTGGCTGACAGCCGCCTTGCCGCTGTCGTCGAGCAGGGCTTTGAGCGCGCGGCCAAGTGGCGCATCCGGATACAAGTAGAGGAAGGCGACGCGGTCCGGGTTGGGCAGTGAACGGTGGTCGACCGATGGCCCTATCAGAACCCCGGGCGCGGTGAGGACCTGCTTGCCGAACTCCACGGTGATGTCGTAGCGCAGGCCGATGCACAGCTGGATGGCGACATGGGCATGGGCTTCGGTCTGGTCGCTTTTGCCGGTGTAGCCCAACCAGTAGTCACCGAAGGTTACTGCTCCGTCCCATCTCATTGTGCATCCCTGAAGCCTGTTCTAGATAGCTTGGCCACATCCGGGCCAGTATCCTGAAAGCGGCAGATGATAGCGTTATGGTATATCTTGGTCGACACAAAGCGTAACGAATGATCTGTCGTTGCAATTATGGCTTTTCTGCCGAGTGCAAGGTTGTGGAACTAATCCGGCTTTACTGGCTCTTATGCCGGTAGCCATGGGTTGGGGGCGCCTGATAAGCTCGCGGCTTCTACCCTGATTGCCCTTATGGCGCATGAACAAGGAAATTACATGAAACAGCATCGTTTGGCGGCTGCGGTTGCCCTGGTTGGCCTGGTACTGGCTGGCTGTGATCAACAGACCAGCAGCCCCGAGCTGAAGACTCCGGCACAGAAAGCCTCCTACGGTATCGGCCTGAACATGGGCAAGAGCCTGGCTCAGGAAGGCATGGAAGACCTTGATTCGAAAGCAGTAGCCCTCGGCATCGAAGACGCCGTTGGCAAGAAGGAACAGCGCATCAAGGATGAAGAGCTGGTAGAGGCCTTCACCGCGCTGCAGAAGCGTGCCGAAGAGCGCCTGGCCAAGGCCAGCGAAGAAGCCGCCTCCGCCGGCAAGAAGTTCCTCGAGGAAAACGCCAAGAAACCAGGCGTGGTCACCACTGCCTCGGGCCTGCAGTACGAAGTGGTCAAGAAGGCCGACGGCCCGCAGCCCAAGGCGACCGACGTGGTTACCGTCCACTACGAAGGCAAGCTGATCGATGGCAAGGTGTTCGACAGCTCCGTCGAGCGCGGAAGCCCGATCGACCTGCCTGTCAGCGGCGTGATCCCGGGTTGGGTCGAAGGCCTGCAGCTGATGCACGTCGGCGAGAAGTACAAGCTGTTCATCCCGGCTGAACTGGCCTACGGTGCGCAGAGCCCTAGCCCGCTGATCCCGGCCAACTCGGTACTGGTATTCGACCTGGAACTGATCGCCATCAAGGATCCGGCCCAGCTGCAAGGCGCCGAGCCGGAAGCGGAAGCTCCTGCCGAGGCCCCGGCCGAAGCGCCTGCCAAGTAACACTGGCTGGCCCACGCAAAACGCCCCGTCCTGACGGGGCGTTTTCGTTTGTGCCGGGTGGTTGGACGAACCTGCAACTGCTGATACTGTCCGAGGAAATGCAGCGTCAGGAAGCAGGATGCTTTTGGCGCAAACCGTTTGCGGCGTACGCACCCCACGGTATGAAATGACTGTGTAAAAAACGCCCGATCTGACCGGGGCCCTTGCCTGGCAGGCACCTGGGGTCGGAAACGTCGCCCTGTTCACAAGGTTATCCACAATAAATGTGGATAACCTTTTCCTCTTGGAGGCTTCATGAGCGCACCCTGGAATTTCGCCCGTTTCCTGCCCTTGGCCGAGCGCCTGCTCAGCCGTGGCCGGTTGCCCGCCTTGCTGTTTGCGGTCGCCCGCAAAGGCCCGCGCATTGGCCAGTTGCGTGAAGATGTGAAGCTGCTGCAGTCGCTATGCCTGGCCTGGTGGCGCGGCGAGTACCGCGCCATCAGCCCCAAGGCGCTGGTCACTGTCGTCGCTGGGCTGCTGTATTTCGTCAGCCCCATCGACGCTATCCCAGACTGGCTGCTGGGCGTGGGTTTCCTCGACGACATCGCGGTGCTGGGTTGGGTGCTGAAGACCGTGGCCGACGAACTGGCACGCTTCAAGGCCTGGCGTGACTCCCAGGCGCCCGAACGGCTGCGCGTGGTCGAGCGCCTGCCGGCCACCCCTGAAGCCCTGCGGTTGGAACGCAACACCCAGTGAAACCGGCCGCAACCGCAGCGCAACTGCACAGACCCCAGAGTTGGTAATATAATTGGCATAAGGGTTATGCCTACGGATTACATGCTGTAATCCTTTTTAAAGGGGTTTGTAATGGGTATTCAGGTCATCAGCCGGGACGGTCAACCCGAGTACGCCGTCGTTCCCTGGGAACAGTACCAGGCACTGCTCAAGGCCGCTGGGCAGGCACCAGCCGAGGTGCTTGCCAGTGAAGCGCAGGGCGATGTGGCCAGTGCGCCATTGCCGGCCTTCAGCGAAGTGGCACAGATTCGCCAGGCCAAGGGCATTGCCCCTGAGCAACTGGCGCGCAATGTCGGGGTAAGCCCGGCGTACCTGGCCATGATCGAATCGGGCGAACGCCAGCCAGATGCTGCTATCCGCCGTGCTCTGGCGTGGCATCTGGGGGTGGCTGGCTGGAGCGAGCCATCATGAGCCAGGTCAGGATCAGCCGTCAGCACTGGGATAACCTGCTGGGCGAGCTTGACCTGGCCCGTCGTCAACGTCACTTGCTGACGTATCGAGCGCTGATCGAGCGCTTGCAGTTGCCCAGCCCGGCCATGCAGACGCTCACAGCCGCGCTGGAGTACCTGGCGGTGCTGGATGCCCGCGCCGAGCAGCCATTGCGCAGCTCGCTGGTAATCAGCCAAGGTGCCAGCCGTTTGCCGCGTACCGGTTTTTTCGAGTGCGTGGAGCGCCTGGGGCGTTTCTCCGGGCCCGTGGATGGTATGGAGGCGGCGTCGTGGCATGCCTCCGAAGTCGTCCGGGTGTTCGAGTACAGCTACCCTGAAACAGCCTGATTCGTTGCCTGTTCCGGCCTCTTCGCGGGTAAACCCGCTCCCACAGGTTCACCACAGGTCTTGAGCCTTGTGTTCTACCTGTGGGTTTACCCGCGAAGAGGCCGGAACAACGGGCAAAGCATCCCTGTGGATCAGCCCGCAAGCCCTGCCATCGGCATCCACCACCTCCAATACCTCCAGGTGCCGGTGCCGGCCAAACAACTCCAGCAACTGCCCAATCGTGGCATTGAGCCGCACCGTCGGCTGTTCGGCTTGCGGAGCGTTCATCAGCGCCGGTAGTGGCCGGCTTTCGCGCGCCCCCAGCTCCTGCGGCCGCCCAAGCAGGTAGCCCTGCACCAGGTCCACGCCCATCTCCAGCAATACCGCCAGCTCTTCCACCAGCTCGATACCTTCGGCAATCACCTGCGCCTTCGACGCTCGGGCAATCTGCAATATCGAACCGACGAATTCACGCTTGAGCGGGTCGCGATGGATGCCGTCGATGAAATGGCGGTCGATCTTCACGTATTCGGGGCGCAGCTCCGACCACAGGCGCAGGCTCGAATAACCCGCCCCCAGATCGTCGATGGCAATCGAGAAGCCCATGTCCCGGTAGTGGTGCAGGGCATTGGACAGCAGCTGGAAGTCGTCGGTCGGGGTATGTTCGGTCAGCTCGATCACCACCCGGCTGGGCGGCAGGCCGACCTGTTCGAGCAGTTTAAGGGTTTGTCCGGAGGGGTAGTGCGGCTCGAGCAGCGATTCCGGCGAGATGTTGAGAAACAGCTTGCCCTGCAACTGCTGTTCACTGAAACGCCGGCAGGCGCTTTCCCGGCAGGCAGCCTCCAGCTCGGTCAGGCGGCCGGCCTGGCGGGCGATGGTAAACAGGTTCAGCGGTGCGTGCAGCGGGCTGTTGGACGGCCCGCGACTCAATGCTTCATGGCCGAAAACCCGTTGCTCGCTCAGGCACATGATCGGCTGGAACAGGCTGTGAATACTGCGTTGAGCCAGGATGGCACTCAAGGCACTGAGCTGTTCGGCGACGGTCATGACGTATTCCTGAAAATGAAAGGGCCGGGCGTTTCCACGCCCGGCCCCTCTATTTCACGACAGCGCGATGACTGTTTGATGACATATGTGACTAATTTGCCATCATTGCCACAGTGCCTTACTTCTTGGCCACCTTGGTGCTTGCACTCAGGTAGTCGATCAGGATGCGGCCGGTTTCCGACAGATAGGCATCGTCCTCTGGCTTGGTGTTTTCATCCTCGGTCGGCAGCGCGTCCTCGTCCTCTTTCTTCAGTTCTTTCAGCGGCTCTTCACCCTTGGCCTTGCGGCGAATGTTCTCCAGCGCCAGTTGCTTGGCCTCGATTTCGTCGTGGCGTGCACGGCGGTCCTGTTCGTTGAGGCTGACGGTCTTCTCGTTCATCAGCTTTTGGGTCAGGGCCAGGCGGTCGCGGATGTAGGTGAATTCCGCATCCTTGTCGCTGCGTGCTTCATGCTGCGCCTTGAGCTGGGCCAGGAACGGCTTGAACGGGTCGGCTGCCGGCTTGACCACCGGGCGAATGGTGTCCCATGGCATGGCCTCGGGCAGGGCGCTCTCGCCGATTTCCTTGGTGTCGATGATCGACGGGTAATCGATGTCCGGCAGTACGCCTTGGTGCTGGGTGCTCTGCCCGGAAACCCGGTAGAACTTGGCCAGGGTAAGCTTCAGCTCGCCATGGTTGAGTGGCTGGATGGTCTGCACGGTGCCTTTGCCGAAGGTCTGGCCACCGATGATCAGCGCACGGTGGTAGTCCTGCATGGCACCAGCGAAAATCTCCGAAGCCGAGGCCGACAGGCGGTTGACCAGCAGTGCCAATGGGCCCTTGTAGAAGGCACCGGGGTTTTCGTCTTCCAGCACGTCGACACGGCCGTCGCTGTTGCGCACCAGCACGGTCGGGCCTTTCTCGATGAACAGGCTGGTCAGCTCGGTAGCTTCCTGCAGCGAGCCGCCGCCGTTGTTGCGCAGGTCGATGACCACGCCGTCTACTTTTTCCTTCTGCAGTTCGGTGAGCAGCTTCTTCACGTCGCGCGTGGTGCTCTTGTACTCCGGGTCACCGGCGCGATAGGCCTTGAAGTCGAGGTAGAAGGCCGGGATTTCGATGATGCCCAGCTTGTAGTCACGCCCGTCCTGCTTGAGCTTGAGCACCGACTTCTTCGCTGCCTGCTCTTCGAGCTTCACCGCCTCGCGGGTTATCGACACGATCTTGCTGGTCTGGTCGCTAGGGGCGTTGCTGGCCGGGATGATCTCCAGGCGCACCACCGAGCCTTTCGGGCCGCGAATCAGTTTCACCACTTCGTCCAGGCGCCAGCCGACCACGTCGACCATTTCCTTGTTGCCCTGGGCCACACCGATGATCTTGTCGGCCGGTGCCACCTGCTTGGTCTTGGCCGCCGGGCCTGCCGGCACCAGGCGCACGATCTTGACCTGGTCGTTGTCGCTTTGCAGCACTGCGCCGATACCTTCCAGCGACAGGCTCATGTTGATGTCGAAGTTTTCCGCGTTATCCGGCGACAGATAGTTGGTGTGCGGGTCGTAGGACTGGGCGAAGGTATTGATGTAGGCCTGGAAGATGTCCTCGGCACGGGTCTGGTCCAGGCGCGACAGCTGGTTCTTGTAGCGCTTGGTCAGGGTTTCCTGGATCTGCTTGGGTTCCTTGCCGGCGATCTTCTGGCGCAGCACTTCATCCTTGACGCGTTTGCGCCACAAATCGTCGAGCTCGGCCTGGTTCTTCATCCACGGGGCGTCCTTGCGGTCGATCAGCAAGGTTTCCTTGGCGTTGAAGTCGATCTTGTCCACGCCCTTGTTCAGCTCGGCCAAGGCGAAGTCCAGACGTTGCTTGACACGGTCCAGATAGCGTTTGTAGATGGTGAAGCCCGGGTCCAGGTTACCGCTCTTGAGGAAATCGTCGAATTGCGTTTTCCATTTGTCGAATTCGGCGATGTCGGCGGCGGTGAAGTAGCTGCGCGCCGGGTCCAGCAGCTTGATGTAGCTGTCATAGATGATGACCGAACGGGCGTCGTCCAGCGGCGGCTTGCTGTAGTGGTGGCGCTTGAGCAATTCCACCACGTTGAGGCTGGCTACGATCTCGTCGCGGTCCGGCTGCAGGCTGTCCCACTTGTTGGCGGCCGCCGCATTGCCGCCGAGCGTGAGGCTGCCCAGGCCGACCATCAGCGCCAGGGCGGTGCTTGGGAGGAAATGCTTCATGCTGATTCGACGTGGAGACAATTGATCACGCATAGTAGGCCGTCTTTTCTGTTCACCGGTTGCAAAAAACCGGATGCATACTGCAAAAAGCCTGGGGACTTGGCGTTCCCAGGCTCGGTCATATGATTCAACTATGGAGGCACTGTGAAGGCATTGCAAGGCGTTGACGGACATGTGGCCTGGGTCGAGGCCGAACGCCCGACCTGTGACGCGGGCCAAGTGCGCATTCGCGTGGCTGCTGCGGGGCTGAACCGCGCCGATCTGCTGCAGATGAAAGGTTTGTACCCACCACCGCCAGGCGCCAGCCCATACATGGGCCTGGAGTGTTCCGGCGTGATCGAAGAAGTGGGCGCCGGTGCCGACTGGCGGGTGGGTGACCGTGTTTGCGCGCTGCTGGCCAGCGGCGCCATGGCCGAGGAAGTGGTGGTGGATGCCCGCCACGTGCTGTCTGTGCCCGAAGGCCTGAGCCTGCACGAGGCGGCGGGGTTGCCGGAGGTGTACGCCACTGCCTGGCTGAACATCTTCCAGCTCGGTGGCGTGAAAGCTGGCGAGAAGGTGCTGGTACATGCTGGCGCCAGCGGCGTTGGCTCGGCCGCCATCCAGCTGTGCAAGGCATTCGGTAGCCCTGTGTGGGTCAGCGTCGGTTCGCAGGACCGCCTGGCCTACTGCGAGGCGCTGGGCGCCGCCGGTGGTGTGGTACGTAACGAAAACCTGGAAGCGCTGGAAGGTTTCGGCCCGTTCGATGTGATTCTCGACCCGGTGGGTGCCAGTTACGGCGAGCTCAACCTCAAGTTGCTGGCGCGTGACGGGCGCTGGGTGATCATCGGCCTGATGGGCGGGCGCAAGTTCGAGCTGGACCTGGCACAGGTACTGGGCAAGCGTCTGGAGATTACCGGCTCTACGCTGCGCAACCGCGATGACGGCTTCAAGGCCGAGCTGCTGCGCGATTTGCAACTGCAGGTGTGGCCGCTGTTTGCCGAAGGGCGCCTGTCGCCGCAGCTGGTGGATACCTACCCGGTGGAGTTCGCCCAGGCGGCGTATGCCGAGCTTGAGACCAACCAGGTGTCGGGCAAGCTGGTGATGGTGATCGACCCAGGCCTGGCTTGAGATTGCCGGGGCTGCTTTGCAGCCCATCGCGACACAAGGCCGCTCCTACAAGGTAATGCGATCTCCTGTAGGAGCGGCCTTGTGTCGCGAAAGGGGCGCAAAGCGCCTCCATGGCCCTCAAGTCCAGCTCAGGATCGGCCACTTGTTGATCTCGGCATGCTCCCGCAAAACCGCATCGGGGTTCACCACATGCGGATGATCCACCTTCAGCAACAACGGCAAATCGTTCCGCGAATCAGAATAGAAACTCGCCCCCTCCAGGTTCTCCTGCTCCTGGTCAAGCCACTCCAGCAACCGCGTGATCTTCCCTTCGCGATAGGTCAGCACCCCATGGGTCTTGCCGGTATAAACCCCGTTCACCGCCTCCAGTTCGATCGCCAGGTACTCGTCCACTCCCAGCCGCGCCGCAATCGGCCCGACCAGGTGCGTACCCGACGCCGAAATGATCAGGATGCGATCCCCACGCTTGCGGTGCTCGGCAATGCAGCGGCAGGCGTCGCCGTAGATGATCGGCTCGATCACCTCTTCGACCCACGGCTCCACCAGGTGCTCGACCTCTTCCAGGGTACGCCCGGCAATCGGCTCCAGGCTGAAGGCCATGTACTCCTCCATCCGCAGGTGGCCCTTGCCATAGGCCTCCATCAACTCATGGTCGCGGCGCAGGAAGTCCTTGCCGTCGACCCAGCCCAGCCGGGCCATCTGCTCGCTCCACAGCGACGCGCAGTCGCCGTTGATCAGGGTTTCGTCCAGATCGAAAATTGCCAGTGCCATGGTGTTGATTCTCCTTAGGCCACTTCCCGTAGCGCCGTGGGGTCGATCGACAAGCTTACCCGTTGCCCGTCTGCGTGCAGGTCGGACGGTGAGCGGTTGAGCACGTCGACCACCAGTTCCACCTCGCGCACCCGCACGCGGTAGCGGATCACGTTGCCCAGCAGGCTGTGGCTGCGCACCTCGGCGTCCAGTTCGCCGTTGGTGCCCAATGTGATCGACTCGGGGCGGATTGCCAGGCGGCTGGCCACTGGGCGCTGCAGCAGGCGGCTGGCGCTGTCGGCGTCGAGCAGGTTGTAGTTGCCGATGAAGCCGGCGGCAAACAGGTCCACCGGCGCGGTGTAGAGGGTTTCGGCATCGCCGCTCTGGACGATGCGCCCCTGGTTCATCAGGAAGATGCGGTCGGACATGGTCAGCGCCTCTTCCTGGTCGTGGGTGACGAAGATGGTGGTCAGCCCCAGCTCGCGCTGGATGGCGCGGATCTGCTCGCGCAGGTGCTTGCGGATACGCGCATCCAGCGCCGACAGCGGCTCGTCGAGCAGCAGCAGGCGCGGGCGGGTGACCAGGGAGCGGGCCAGGGCCACGCGCTGGCACTGGCCGCCGGACAACTGGTGCGGGTAGCGCCCGGCGAAGTTGCCCAGCTCCACCAGCTCCAGCGCCTCGCGCACCCGGGCCTGGCTTTCGTCAGCCTTCACCTTCTGCATGCGCAGGCCGAAAGCGACGTTCTGCTCCACGGTCATGTTGGGGAAAAGTGCATAGCTCTGGAACACCATGCCAATGCCACGCTTTTGTGGGCTCAACGGCACGATGTCGTGGCCGTCGAGCAGGATCTGACCACTGTCCACCGGGGTCAGCCCGGCGATGCAGCGCAGCAGCGTGGATTTGCCGCAACCGGACGGGCCAAGCAAGGTAACGAACTCGCCGCGTTCGATACGGCAGTCGATGTTCTCGAACACCGGGCTGCCGGCATAGCTTTTTTGCAGTTTCTGTACGCTGACGAAGCTCATGTCAGGTCTTGTCCTTGTTCAGGCGGTTGGCGACCCAGGTCAGTACCAGCACGAAGGCGAAGTACGAGATCACCAGCGCGCTGTTGAAGTGGCCGCTGCTGTTGCGCATGTTGTTCAGGTACACCTGCAGGGTCTCGTAGCGGGTGCCGACCAGCAGGTTGGCGAACACGAACTCGCCGAACAGGAACGAGAACGACAGCAGCAGTGCCACCATCAGGCCCTTGCGCAGGTTCGGCAGCACCACCAGCAGCGCCGCCTGCCAGGTGCTGGCGCCCAGCAGTTGGGCGGCATCCATCAGGTCGCGCAGGTTGATCGCCTGCAGGTTGTTGGTGATGGCCCGGTACATGAAGGGCAGGGCGATGGTGAAGTAACAGCCGATCAGGATCCACGGCGTGCCGACCATGGCCATGGGCCCGCTGCCATAAAGCTGCAGCAGCCCCACCGACGACACCACCGGCGGCACCGCGAAGGGCAGCAGGATGAGGATGTTCATCAGCGCGTCGAGCCTTGGAAAGTGGTAGTGCACCACGAACAGCAGCGGCAGGATCAGCACCACCGACAGCAGCAGTGCGCCCACGCACACCAGCAGCGACTGGCCGAAGGCAGCCAGGAAACGCGGCTCGCTCCACAGCGCGATGTACCACTTGAAGGTCAGGCCGCTGGGCAGCAGGCTGGCCGACCAGCTGGTGGCCAGCGAGTAGAGCAGGGTGCCGGCCAGCGGCAGCAGCAGGATGAGGAACAGCAGGTAGACCACGGCGCGGTGGTACCAGCCGCCGGAACGGGCGTCAGCGCGCATGGTAGCTCCTTTTCAGCAGCCATTGATGCACCACCGTGACCAGCGTCATCAGCCCCACCAGTACCATCGCCAGGGCGCTGGCCAGGTTGGGATCGAGGCTTATGTCACCGGCCACAAGGCCGGCGATGCGGATCGGCAGTACGTTGAAGTTGCCGGTGGTCAGCGCGTACACGGTGGCATAGGCACCGAGGGCGTTGGCCAACAGGATGACGAAGGTGCCCAGCAGGGCCGGGGTCAGCACCGGCAGGCCGATGTGCCGCCAGAATTGCCAGTGGTTGGCGCCCAGCAATGCGGCCGACTCGCGCCAGTCTTCACGCAGGGCGTCGAACGCGGGGTACAGCAGCAACACGCCAAGCGGGATCTGGAAGTAGGTGTACACCAGGATCAGCCCGCTCTTGGAATAGATGCTGAAGTCCTCCAGCAGGCCGACCTGCTTCAGCAGCAGGGTCAGTGCGCCGTTGAAACCGAGCAGGATGATGAAGGCGAAGGCCAGCGGCACCCCGGCGAAGTTGCTGGTCATGTTGGCGAAGGCGCTGACGAAGTCGCGCAGCTTCGAGTCCACCTGGCGTAGCGAATAGGCGCCGAGGGTGGCGATGACGATGCCGAACAGGCTCGACCAGAAGCTGATCTCCAGGCTGCGTTGCAGGGCCTGCAGGTAGAACTTCGAGGCAAATACCTTGCTGAAATTGTCCACGCCCCAACCTGCTTCCGATTGCAGGCTGTTGATCGCCACCCAAGCCAGCGGGGCGATCTGGAAGATGACGAAGAACACGGCGAACGGTAGCAGGCAGAGCAGGGCCAGGTAGCGGCCGCGGGCGCTGCTGCTCTTGGGTGTGGTCACTTCAGCAACTCCCGGCAGACGCTCTTGTCATGCGCTGCGCCGAGCAGCTCGCAGATGGTCCCGCACAACTCGGTCTGCAGCGGTTTGGCCGCAGGGTCGAGGCTGAAGGCATCGCCGAAGACGAACAGCGGCACTTCGCGCTCCTCGGTCAGCAGGCCATTGTGCGAGCGATCGTTGTTCATGCCGTGGTCGGCAGTGACCAGTACCTGGTAGCCCTCTTCAAGCCAGCCCGGCAGGTAATCGGCCAGCAGGATGTCGGCGCTGCGCGCGGCGTTGCGGTACTGGCTGCTGTCCAGGCCGTGGTGGTGGCCGACATCGTCGATGCTCATCGGGTGCACCAGCAGGAAGTTGGGTGCATGGCGGCGACGCAGGTATTCGCCATCGGCCAGCAGGTGCGAATCGGGGTAACGGTCGTCCCAGTAGAACAGCCCGTGCTGGATCGGCAGCTTCGGTGCGTGGGTATGGCGGTCGCGCTGCGGGTCGAAGGGCGAGCGGTTGTACAGCTCGCTCATCCAGTGATAGGCCGCCGCCGCAGTGCCCAGGTTGGCCTCGCGAGCGTAGTGGAACACGCTGCGCTGGTTGGACAGGCGGTTGACGTTGTTGTGCACGATGCCGCTGTCGATCGGCGGCACACCGGTGAGGATGCACTCGTACAGCGGCCGCGACAGCGACGGCAGTTCGCATTCCACGCGGTACAGCGCGGCACGGTCGGCCTCGACGTAGGCGTGCAGGTGGCCCATGGCGTGGTGGGCGACCTGGTAGTTGAGGCCGTCGAGCAGGACCAGGATGACGTTGTGTTGCATGGTGGCTCCAATCATAAACCGCGTTGCCTTCATCGCCGGCAAGCCAGCTCCCACAGGTCTACCACAGGATTCAGACCCAGTGGGGTACCTGTGGGAGCTGGCTTGCCGGCGATGAGGCCTGTTCAGGCGCTACAGAAGATAGCCCCTTACTCCATCTCGATGATCACCTGCTCCTGCCACATCTGCGGCAGTTTCTTCGAGCTCGCTTCCCAGGCCTCGGCATTCTTGATCGGCAGTGCAGCCTTGTACTGTTCGTTGGGCAGCAGCTTGGCCTGCACATCGGCCGGCAGCTTCAGGTGCTCGGCACGGATCGGCCGCGCATGCCCTTTGGCCAGGTTGATCTGCCCGGCGTCGCTGAAGATGTATTCACGCGTCAGCTTGGCCGCATTCGGGTGCTTGGCGTACTTGTTGATGATGGTGGTATAGCCGGAGATCACCGAGCCATCCGACGGGATCAGCACTTCGAAACGCTTGGGGTCGATCTGTTCACGGTAGCTCAGGCCGTTGAAGTCCCACACCACGCCCACCTCTACCTCGCCCTTTTCCAGGGTCTGGATGGTCGGGTTGGCCAGCGACAGGCGCTTCTGCTGGGCCAGCTTGGTGAACAGTTGCAGGCCCGGTGCCAGGTTGCTCTCGTCACCCTTGTAGGCGATAGCCGCTGCCAGCACGCCGTTGGCGGCCTGGGCAGCGGTGCCGACGTCACCGATGGCAACCTTGTACTTGCCTTTTTCCAGGTCGTGCCAGGTCGTTGGCCGCTCGCCTTCCTTGACCAGGTCCTTGTTGATGATGAAGGCGATGGTGCCGGTATAGGCCAGCGCCCAGTGGCCGTCCTTGTCTTTGGCCCATTCCGGCACCTGATCCCAGGTGCTCGGCTTGTACGGCTGGCTCACACCCTTGCTCACGGCGATCGGGCCGAAGGCGGCACCCACGTCGCCGATGTCGGCGCTGGCGTTGTCCTTCTCGGCTTCGAACTTGGCGATTTCCTGGGCCGAGCTCATGTCGGTGTCGCTGTGCTTGAGGCCGTACTTGCTGGCCAGGTCTTCCCAGGTGCCTTTCCAGTTGGCCCAGGCATCTGGCATGCCCACGCTGTTGACGTTGCCTTCCTTGCGGGCGGCTTCTTCCAGGGCCTTGAGGTCGGTGTCGGCGGCCATGGCCGTGGTACACAGAGCGATGGCCGAACCGAGCAGTGACGCCATGAACAACTTTTTCATCCGAAGCTCCTTGGGTGGGTGCCTTTAGCGATGGTTGTTATGAGTGAAGCCGTTGACTGGTGACCGTTGGTCTAGGTCAGCAAACCTTGAGCCAAGGTAGGCTGCTTGCGTGACAGTTTGATGTAAGGAAGGGCCGATGAAGGCCCTGAAGCTACAGCGTAGACCACGGAGCCGCCCCGGTTCTGCTGGCTTGGCGCGTTTCTGGCAGTGTCTGGCGAAAGCCTTTGTCACAGGATGTTCATCAGCCCTGCCTAGGCTTGCACTATTCTCCAAGTGCCCTGTTCTGGGGCTGGACTAGTCCAGATAGGTAACCTTTGATGCAGTCGATGCCACCGCGTGCGGTAACAGCCATCTGTCACGCCCTGCAGGAGCAGATCGAGCACGGCCTGCTGGCGCCGGGCGGCAAGCTGCCGGCCGAGCGCAAGCTCAGCGATGTGTTCGATACCACGCGCATTACCCTGCGTGAGGCGCTGGTGCAGCTGGAAGCGCAGGGGCTGATCTACCGCGAAGAGCGTCGCGGCTGGTTCGTCGCGCCCGAACGGTTGACCTACGACCTGATCGAGCGCAGCCACTTCCATGCCATGGTCCGCGACCAGGGGCGGGTGCCCAGTACCGAACTGTTGTCGGCGCGGCTGCAGCCGGCCTCGGCGGCCATCTGTGCGCGCTTGCAGTTGCCTGCGTTGTCCAGCGTGGTACGTATCTGCCGGTTACGGCGGATCGATGGGCGGGCGGTGCTGTATGCCGAGCACTACCTCAACCCCCGGTACTTTCCGGAGATACTCGAACAGGACCTGGCCCAGTCGCTGACCGAGATTTATGGACGGGTGTATGGCATCCGGTATGGGCAGGTGTGCTTCGAGATCTTGCCGACGGCGTTGCCGGTGGAGGCGGCCAGTGCCTTGAAGGTGTCGACGGGAAGCCCGGGGTTGCATATCACCCGTGTCAACAGTGACCAGCATGGGCACCTGATCGACTGTGACCTGGAGTATTGGCGGCATGATGCCATCCGCATCCGCGCCCAGGCTGGATGAAATGTTGGCTTCTTCGCGGGTAAACCCGCTCCCACAGCGACCGCACAGGTTTCAGCCTTTGCATAGTACTTGTGGGAGCGGGTTCACCCGCGAAGAGGCCCTAACTGGAGGAACTGGCAGTCACTACCTGCACTGACAACCGCGGCGTCGCCAAATCCAGCCCGGCCTCATCCAGCTGCCGCTTCAGCGCCAGGTTGAACGCCCGCGACACTTCCCACTGCTTGATCGGAGCAGTCTTGAACCGCGCCCGCAAGATCGCCGACCCCGACTCGAAGCTCTCCACCCCCTGCAGCTCCAGCGGCGACCAGATGTTGCGGCGCATCAGCGGGTCGTTGCGCAGCTTCTGCCCCACTTCGCGAATCAGCGTGATCGCCTGGTCGATGTTCATGCTGTGCGGGATCGCCACGCGGAAGATCGCGTAGCCGAACTCTCGGGAGTAGTTCTTGATGCTCTTGATTTCGCTGAACGGGATGGTATGCACGATGCCGTCTATGTCACGCAGGCGCACGGTACGGATGGTCAGCCCCTCCACCGTGCCCAGGTGCCCGCCCACATCCACGTAGTCGTCGATGGCCAGCGAGTCTTCGATGATGATGAACAACCCGGTGATCAGGTCGGCCACCAGTGACTGTGCACCAAAACCGATGGCCAGGCCTATCACACCGGCGCCCGCCAGCAGTGGGGTGACGTTCATGCCCATGTTGGCCAGGGCGACGATCACCGCGATGATGAAGATGACCACGAACATCACGTTGCGGATCAGCGGCATCATGGTTTGCGCGCGGGCGTTGGCCAGGCCCCGGCGCGAACGCACCAGTGCGTGGTGCACGGCGGTGTCGGCAAGGATCCACACCAGCCAGGCGACGATCAGCGTACCGGCCAGGCCCAGCAGGCGCACGCTTATGTCGTGGCCTTCGCCTTCGGCGAAGCTGATCATCGACAGGCCCCACACGCGCAGCCCCAGCTCGATGAATACCAGCCAGATGAACAGGTGCACCAGCAGGTAACCGAAGTTGCGCAGGCGCTCGGCGTACACAGCCTGGCGCTTGTTGGCGCGCTTGGGGTTGGCGGCGTGACGGCGTACCAGGCCATTGAGCACCATGCAAACCACCACCAGCACCGTGCACATCAGCGACTGGCGCAGGGCGGTGCTGGTGTCGCCGGCCGAGATGAAGGTAGCGAACAGCGAAATCGCCACCAGGATCAGTGCTGGCACGAACCAGAAGCTGCCGAGGATCTCGATGGTGTCGCTGAGGGTGCGCCGGGTCAGGCGCCGTGACAGCGGCTGGTTGCGGATCAGGTGGGCAATCGGGCGGCGGAAGCGCAGGATGAACAGCCCGGTGCACAGCGCTGCAATCACGTTGGCCAGGGTGGCCAGGGCGTTGGCCAGGTGGGTGCCGAGGGCAACCATCAGGCGCGGGTCGCTCATCGCTTCGCCAAACGCGGCGAAGCTGCCGATCAGCCACAGCGGGCGGAACGCCTGGTGGCGCAGGATGTACAGGGCGCGGTGGCGGTGGGGGCCGTCGAGCAGCGAGAAGGCGATCACGCAGATGGCCGAGAAGCAGGTGCCGACCACCAGTGCGTAGGCCAGCACCATGGCCAGGGACTTGCCCAGCGATGGCGGTAGCACGAAGCTCAGGTACACGGTGAACACCAGCGCCACCAGCCACGGGCCCAGCTTGCGCAGGGCAAAGCGCACCAGGTCCCAGGTGCGCGGGTGTTGCGGCAATTCTTCGCTCAGGCCAAAGCGCAGGCGTACCCGGTGGCCGACCCAGTTGAAGGCGTAGGCCAGCACGCTCCAGACGGCAATGACGGCGGCAAAGCCGAACAGAATGGCCGGCCACTGGTGCACTGGCACCATCAACTCGGTCAATTCGGCCTGGGCCTGTTCGATTTCCGCGGCCCAGCGATGGAACGGGCTGGCATCGCCGCTGAACTGTTTTTCGAAGTCATGCAGGGCGCCACCGATCAGGCCGAGCACGCCCTGCTCGACGGTGGGCTGCGATTGCCTGGTGGCGTCGCGCAGCTTTTTCAGGTCGGCCAGCAGCTTGGCGCGCTGCTGGTCGTTTTCCAGGTTCTTGATCACCTCGTCCAGCGACTTGCCCAGCGGTTCGCTGGCCTCTGGCTGCGCGGGCGCGCTGCCACCAAGCAGGCCTGGCAGGCCCGCAGCCTGTAGCGGGGTGACAAACAGAAACAGCAGCAGGAGCAGGCAACGCAGGAGGGCAGGCACTGGCAAAACTACCTCAGGTCAAACGATTGGCCGAGTGTAGAGGTTCACGACGGCAGTTGCTCCAGGATTTTCCAGCAGGTGAGGCCAAAGATACCCAGTGTGCCGACCCACATCATCACAACGCCGATATTGCGTTCGCGCAGGCTGAAACCGATGGTCAGCAGCATCAGGAACAGGAACACCGGCACGAACAGGGACAGGAACGGGGACATGGACAGCAATCCTTTTGCAGTGGGGCCATGTAACAAGCATAGCGGGTAGCAGGCGAAGCGGGATTGACCTTGAGCAGGCCCGGCCTCTTCGCGGGCATGCCCGCTCCCACAGTTACTGCACAGACCTTGAATGCTGTGATGATCTTGTGGGAGCGGGCGAGCCCGCGAAGAGGCCAGGCCTGCTTGCATCAAGGCATCAAGGCAACTCGCGGCAACGGTAGAAGGCGCTCAGCACCTTCACCAGGTGCGCCAGGTCATGGCTGCCGCACAGCTCGCGAATCGAATGCATGGCAAAGGTCGGCAAGCCGATATCCACCGTACGCACGCCCAGGTGGCTGGCCGCGATCGGCCCGATGGTCGAGCCACAGCCCATGTCGCTGCGTACCACGAAGCTCTGCACCGGCACTTCCTCGGCCATGCACAGGTGGCGGAAGAACCCGGCGGTTTCGCTGTTGGTAGCGTAGCGCTGGTTGTTGTTCACCTTGATTACCGGCCCGGCGTTGAGCTTGGGCCCGTGGTTGCCGTCGTGCTTGTCAGCGTAGTTGGGGTGCACGCCGTGGGCGTTGTCGGCCGACACCATCAGCGAGCGCTGGATGGTGCGCACGTAGGCGTCGCCATCCGGCAGCAGGCGTTGCAGGGTCTGCTCCAGCATCGGGCCGTCGGCGCCACAGGCCGAGCAGCTGCCGACTTCTTCATGGTCGTTGCACACCAGAACGCAGGTTTCGTCGCTGTCGGCGGCCAGCAGGGCCTGCAGGCCGGCGTAGCACGACAACAGGTTGTCCAGGCGCGCACCGGCGATGAAGTCGCCGTTCAGGCCGACCAGCGCGGCGTCCTGGGTGTCGTAGAAGCTCAACTCGTAATCCAGCACCACATCGGCGATCAGCTCGTGCTCGCGGGCCAGTTGCTCGGTGAGCAGGGCGCGGAAGTCGATGCGCTCGTCACCCGCTACCTGGGCCAGGATAGGCGGCAGCTCGTTCTGCGGGTTGATCGCCCAGCCTTCGTTGGCGGTGCGGTTGAGATGGATTGCCAGGTTGGGGATGACTGCGATCGGCAGCTTGAAGTCGATCAGCTGGCTTTCGACCTTGCCGTCACGGCGGTAGGTGACCCGGCCAGCCAGCGACAGGTCGCGGTCGAACCAGGGCGCCAGCAGGGCGCCGCCATACACTTCGACGCCCAGTTGCAGGAAGCCCTGGCGCTGCAGCTCGGGCTGCGGCTTGACCCGCAGGCACGGGCTGTCGGTGTGGGCGCCGACCATGCGGATACCGTTCAGCAACGGTGCCTGCTTGCCCAGCTTGATGGCGATGATCGACGAGTCGTTACGGGTGACGTAGTAGCGACCGCCAGGCACTGTGGCCCAGCTGTCGCGCTCGTCCAGGCGCTGGTAGCCGGCAGCTTCCAGGCGCTGGGCCAGGCTGGCGGTGGCGTGGAAGGGCGTGGGGGAGGCCTTGAGGAAGTCGATAAGGCCAGAATTCAGTGCGTCGCGCATAGCTCACTCCAGACAGCAGTGGCGCGAGTTTAGCGTATTAGGTCGACAAATTGTGTCTGCCTCTTCGCAGGCTCGCCCGCGAAGAGGCCGGTACAGGCTGTACAAATTCAGAAAGGCGCAGGGCACTCGAACTTCATCCGCTCCCCGGACACCGGGTGGGTAAAGCTCAGCATCGAGGCATGCAGACACAGCCGCTCGTGGGCAGCCAATGCCTCGGGGTTGGCATACAGCCGGTCGCCCAGCAGCGGGTGCCCGATCGACAGCATGTGCACGCGCAACTGGTGCGAACGCCCGGTAATCGGTGTCAGCTCTACCCGGCAGTAGTCACCGCAGCGCTCGACGATGCGCCAGAAGGTCAGCGCATGCTTGCCTTGCTCGTGGTCCACCACATGCCGTGGCTTGGTCGGCGGGTCGTAGCGCAGCGGCAGGTCGATGCTGCCGCTGTCCAGCGCCGGCTGGCCCCAGCACAGCGCGGTGTAGGCCTTTTCGGTTTCGCGGTCGTGGAACTGGCGCGAAAGCTCGCGATGGCTGTCGGCATCCCGGGCCAGCAGGATGATGCCGGAAGTTTCCCAGTCCAGGCGGTGCACGATCAAGGCGTCGGGGTAGCCGTTTTCCTGCAGGCGGGTGATCAGGCAGTCCTTGTTGTCCTCGGCGCGGCCGGGTACCGACAGCAACAGGGTCGGTTTGTTGATCACCAGGATGGCGGCGTCTTCGTGCAGGATCTGGATGTTGGACAGCGGCATTGCTTGGTCTCGGTTATATCGGGGAAAACACTGGGGCCGCTTTGCGGCCCATCGCCGGCAAGCCAGCTCCCACAGGTACAGCGCGAACACTGTGGGAGCTGGCTTGCCGGCGATGGGCTGCAAAGCAGCCCCAATGATCCAGGCCTGGTCGCGAAATCAGCGATCCGGCAAGGTGATGTTCAGCTCCAGAATCGAGCAGCTACCCTGGTTTTCCAGCTCGATATGCACATCATCGTTGCCGATGTTCACATACTTGCGGATCACTTCCAGCAGTTCTTTCTGCAGCGCTGGCAGGTAGTCCGGTTCGCTGCGTTGGCCGCGCTCGTGCGCCACGATGATCTGTAGACGCTCTTTCGCTACCGACGCGCTGGTAGTTTTCTGTCTGCCACGAAAGAAGTCAAAAAGGTTCATGGTTTACTTGCCTCCAAACAGGCGCGCGAAGAATCCTTGCTTCGGCACTTCGATGAACCGCAGGGGCTTTTCTTTGCCCAGCAGACGGTCGACGGTATCGCTATAGGCCTGGCCGGCATCGCTCTGGTCGTCGAGGATGACCGGGATACCCTGGTTGGAAGCCTTGAGCACTGCCTGGCTCTCGGGGATCACACCCTTGAGCTTGATCGCCAGGATCTCTTCGACGTCGGCGATGCTCAGCATTTCGCCCTTTTCCACGCGCTCCGGGTGGTAGCGGGTGATCAGCAGGTGTTCCTTGATCGGCTCTTCGCCGTTCTCGGAGCGGCGCGACTTGCTCGACAGGATGCCCAGCATGCGGTCGGAGTCACGTACCGAGGATACCTCGGGGTTGGTGACCACGACGGCTTCGTCGGCAAAGTACATGGCCAGGTGTGCGCCTTTCTCGATACCGGCAGGCGAGTCGCAGATGACGAAATCGAAGTCTTTCTTCAGCTCCATCAGGACCTTTTCCACGCCTTCCTGGGTCAGCGCGTCCTTGTCACGGGTCTGGCTGGCGGCCAGCACGTACAAGTTCTCGAGACGCTTGTCCTTGATCAGGGCCTGTTGCAGGTTGGCTTCGCCATTGACCACGTTGACGAAGTCGTACACCACGCGGCGTTCGCAGCCCATGATCAGGTCGAGGTTACGCAGGCCCACGTCGAAGTCGACGATGACGGTCTTGTGGCCACGCAGTGCGAGGCCGGTACCAATGGCGGCGCTGGTGGTGGTCTTGCCCACACCCCCCTTGCCGGAAGTAACCACGATAATCTTGGCCAAGGTGTTTCACCCCTAAAATAATCGGGACACAAGTCCCTGCAAAAATACAAATAAATGGCAACGGTAGGAAAAGTTGCACTAAAAATGCTGGCAAGTATCCGTTAAAGACGGGTGATGTTCAACACGTCGCCAGACAGGCTGACTTGCACGCCGGTGCCCCAAAGCGGGTCGCGGCGCAGGTCTTCACATACCTTGTACTGGCCGGCGATGGAAACCATTTCGGCGGTCATCTGCTGGCAGAAGATACGTGCCTTGGTATTGCCTTTGATGCCGGCCAAAGCGCGGCCGCGCATGGCGCCGTACACATGGATGTTGCCATCGGCCAGAAGTTCCGCCCCCGGGCTGACCGAACCGGTCACCACCAGATCGCCGCCCTGGGCGTAGATCTGCTGGCCGCCACGTACTGGCGAAGTGATGATGCGGGTCGGGCGCACCTCGGGTTCGAGGATTGGCGGCGGGACAGGGGCCGGCTCGGGCTTCTTCACCTCGGGTTCGGGCTCCAGCGGCCGTTCGCGCGCTCCGGATGGCGGCAGCACCGGCAGGTCGATGGCGATGGCGGCGGCGATGTCCTCGATGCGGTTGGCGCGGATGGCCAGGGTACGCAGGCCGTGGTGGCGGCAGATCCGCATCAAGCCGGGCAGGTCGATTGCCCCCTCGTCGGCCGGCAGCTTGTCCAGCGCCAGCACCAGCGGCGTGTTGCTGAAGAAGTTCGGTGCCTGGGCGACTTTGGCCGCCAGTTGGCGGTCGAGGGCTTCAAGGTCATTGCGCGCCAGTTCCAGCACTGTAATGGCGAGCATGCTGCCCTTGAGCTGGAACACGGAGGCGGTGTCGGGTGTGTGGTTTGGGCTCATGGTCTGCATAGACGGCTTGTTGCGAAAAAAGTGCCCTGACTTATAACGATAAGACCGGTTGCCCGCAACATGCGCTGATCCGTTGTAGAATGCGCGGCCTTTGTCTTTCCGGAAGCTTCAATGGAACGCCCGCGTTTTCGTCCCTATTTCCTTCACCCACGTTTCTGGGGCCTGTGGCTAGGCCTGGGCCTGCTGTGGCTGGTGGTCCAGTTGCCGTACCGGGTCCTGTTGAAAGTCGGTGCCGCGCTGGGAGCGGTGATGTACCGCTTTGCCGGTGAGCGGCGGCGCATCGCCGCGCGCAACCTGGAGCTGTGCTTCCCGGAGCTGTCGGTCGACGAACGGCAGCGCCTGCTCAAGGCCAACTTTGCCTCCACCGGTATCGCCTTCTTCGAAATGGCCATGAGCTGGTGGTGGCCCAGGGCCCGGCTGGCGCGCCTGGCCCATGTCGAGGGGCTGGAGCACCTGCAGGCCGCCCAGCAGGCGGGGCAGGGGGCCATCCTGATGGCGGTGCACTTCACCACCCTGGAAATCGGCGCCGCGCTGCTGGGCCAGCAGCACACCATCGATGGCATGTACCGCGAGCACGGCAACCCGCTGTTCGACTTCATCCAGCGCAGCGGCCGCGAGCGGCATAACCTCGACTCGCTGGCGGTGGAGCGCGAGGACGTGCGCGGCATGCTCAAGCTGCTGCGTTCGGGCCGGGCGATCTGGTACGCACCGGACCAGGACTACGGCGCCAAGCAGAGCCTGTTCGTGCCGCTGTTCGGCATCCCGGCGGCGACGGTGACTGCCACCACCAAGTTTGCCCGGTTGGGCAAGGCGCAGGTAATTCCGTTCACCCAGAAGCGCCTGGAGGATGGCAGCGGCTATCGCCTGGTGATCCACCCGCCGCTGGCAAACTTCCCCGGGGAGAGCGAAGAGGCTGACTGCCTGCGCATCAACCAGTGGGTGGAAAGCGTGTTGCGCGAATGCCCCGAGCAGTACCTTTGGGCGCACCGCCGGTTCAAGTCGCGGCCCGAAGGGGAGCCGCGGCTGTATGACAAGAAGAAGCGCTGATTTATTTTGTCTGTGCCGGCCTATTCGCGGGTGAACCCGCTCCCACAGGTTCTCCACCGGCCTTGAAGGCTGTGCAGTACCTGTGGGAGCGGGTTTAACCGCGAATAGGCCGGCACTGACAGCACACCAACCCCAGGAAGGACTCCTATGGCCCCACCCGCGGTAACCGGTCTTATCCTTTCTGGCGGCGGCGCCCGCGCTGCCTACCAGGTCGGCGTGCTGGCCGGCATCGCCGAGCTGCTGCCCGCTGGCGCGCACAACCCGTTCCCGGTCATCGTCGGCACTTCCGCCGGTGCCATCAACGCTGTCACCCTGGCCAGTGGCGCCACCCATTTCAGCGACGCCGTACAACGGCTCACCGCCTTCTGGCAGAACTTCCGCAGCCACCTGGTCATCCGTAGCGACTGGCCGGGTGTGGTCCGCCAGGCCAGCCGCTTCGTCGCCCATAACCTGCTGGGCGTGGGCGGCCCGGCGCCAGTGGCGCTGCTGGACAGCAGCCCATTGCGCGGCTTGCTGCAGGCGCACCTGAACCTGGACGGCATCGCCCGCTCCCTGGCCGCCGAGCAACTGCGCGCCGTCGCAGTGACCGCCTTTGGCTACGAATCCGGCCAGGCGGTGACCTTCTATCAGGGGCGCGGCACCATCGAAGCCTGGTTGCGCCACCGCCGCATCGGCATGCCCACGCCGTTGACCATCGACCACCTGCTGGCCAGCGCGGCCATCCCGCTGCTGTTCGCCCCGGTGCGGCTGGGTGACGAGTATTTCGGTGATGGCGCGGTACGCCAGTCGGCACCGATCAGCCCGGCCCTGCACCTGGGTGCCAGCCGTGTACTGGTAGTCGGGGTCAGTGGCAACCCTCAGCGGCCGGCGCCACCATTGCCGACCCAGCGGGTGTTCAGCGGGCAGCAGCCGAGCCTGGCGCAGATCGGCGGGCACATGCTCAACAGCACGTTCATTGACAGCCTCGAAGACGACATCGAGCTACTGCAGCGCCTCAACCACCTGAGCCACCTGTTGCCAGCACACCTGGATGCCCGGCGCCTGGGCCTGGCGCCAATCGACGTGCTGGTGGTGGCGCCCAGTCAGCCGCTGGACGAGATTGCCGCGCGGCATCGGCGCGAGTTGCCGGCGGCCTTGCGCATGTTCCTGCGCGGGCCGGGGGCGACACGTACCAGCGGGGCGGGGGTGTTGAGCTATTTGCTGTTCGAGGCCAGTTATTGCAGCGAGCTGATCGAGCTGGGGCGAAAGGATGCCTTGGCCAAGAAGCGGGAGCTTTGCCAGTTCCTGGGGATTTGAGGTTGCCTGTCATGGCCCTATCGCCGGCAAGCCAGCTCCCACAGGACCACCGAAAGCCCGGGCATTGGGAGGACCTGTGGGAGCTGGCTTGCCGGCGATAGGGCCGGATCGGCTTACTCGGCTATCTGCAACTTGCGCGCCTGGGTATACACGTACCGCACCTTCTCGTACTCGAACGGCGAGTTGAGCTGGCCATAGCGGAATTTGGTGCTGTAGCGCTTGTCCACCACGCGCAGTACGGAAATTTCCGGGTGGTCGCTGCTGGCTTCGGCCACGTTCAGGTAGTTGATCGCCTGTTCGCCTGCATAATCCACCACCAGCCCGGTGGTATCGCGCAGGTTCGACGGCCCCAGCACCGGCAGCATCAGGTATGGCCCGTCCGGTACGCCATAGAAGCCCAAGGTCTGGCCAAAGTCTTCACTTTGCCGCGGCAGGCCCATCTTGGTCGCCGGGTCCCACAGCCCACCCACGCCGATGATGGTGTTGAACATCAGCCGCGCGGTGATCTCCGCCGAACGCTTGGCCTTCAACTGCAACACGCTGTTGAACAGGTTCGGCACGTCGCCCAGGTTGTTGAAGAAGTTGGTCACCCCGGTGCGCACGAAGCGCGGGGTGACGTACTGGTAGCCGCTTACCATCGGCAGCAGCACCCATTGGTCCAGGCGGTAGTTGAAGTGATAGACGCGCCGGTTGATCGACTCCAGCGGGTCGTACACGTTCAGCGCTTGCAGTGTGGAGCGCTCGAACTCGCGCTGGTCCAGCCCCGGGTTGAATTTCAGCTCTCGCAGCGGGTCGACGAAACCATCGGCCTCGGGTGCCAGTGGTGCTTCGGTGACTTGCGGGTCGGCTTCGATCACGCTGGCCCGAGGGGCGGTTTCGGCGGCCAGGGCCTGGCCGGCGGCGAACAGGGCAGTGGCGAAGAGGAGTTTGTTAACCACGGAAGAACTCCAGCATGGCGTCACTGTTGACGCGGTAATTGAGGTTGCCGCAATGGCCGCCATGGGGGTAAAGGGTCAGGCGCTCACCGAACACCTTGCGCAGGAAGCCGATGTCGCCAGGGCCGAGGATGACGTCGTCGGCGTTGTGCATCACGGCGATCTTGTCGCTGCTGCTCAGGTAGTCCTCCAGCGCATACAGGCTGACCTGGTTGACCAGTTGCAGGATGCTGTTGCCGTCGGTGCGGGCACGCCACATGGGGATGACCTGCTCGGTCATGTAGCAGTCGAAGTCGCACTGCAAGGCACGCTTGAAGAACGGCGTGAGGCTGCTGCCCTCGGTGATAGGGAACTTCGGCGGAATGATCAGGCCGCGGCGGTTGATCAGGTCGGAGGTAAAGGCAATGTCGGCCGCCGAGAAGCGGAACGAGGTGCCGATCAGCATGGCCATCTGCTCGTTGGACAGGTGCTGGCGCGACTGCTGGAAGTCGTACAGCAGGGCTTCATTGAGGTCGATGTAGCCCTTTTCCTGGAAGTAGCGAGTCAGCTTGGCCAGCATCAACTCGTAGAAGGTGGTGCTGCGGTCAATGCCCTTGACCTGGGTCTGCACCAGCTTGTCCAGGTTGTTGATCGAGGTGTACAGGTTGACCGGAGGGTTCAGCAGCAGCACGCGCTTGAAGTTGAAGCTGCGGCGGGTTTCGTCCAGGTGGCTGACAAAGGCAGCGTCGAGTGCGCCCAGACTGTAGCCGGTGAGGTAGAACTCGCTGATAGGCAGGCGTGGGTGCTGGGCGCGTACGGCCTGCATTACCCGGTACATGTCTTCGGCATCCTCCTGGCTGACGCCTGGGGTGGCAAAGCGCGAAGCGGCGCTCATGAAGTCGTAGCTGGTGGGCGAGGACAGCTGCACCACGTGGAAGCCGGCCTGGTAGAACAGCTTTTTCAGGTATTCGTTGATGCTGCTGGTGTAGGGCGCACCGGTGCCGGCGATGATGAAGATCAGCGGCGCCTCGTGGTCCTGGCGAGCCAGGCGGTACTTGAGCTTCTTCACTGCCCAGAAGTTGTCGGGCAGGGTGAACTCACGGTCCGGGCGCAGGTTGAGGCTGTAATCGGACTGGCTGATTTCGTCGTCGTCGGGCAGCGTGGGGCGCTGGTCCGGTGGAGTGGTGGCAATGGTTGCCTCGAACGGGTTGGTCAAGGGGTAGCCATAACTTGCGGCGTCGATATCCCGCGCCGAAGCGGCCACAGCCATGAGCAGGCCGCCGAGCAAAGCAGCGAGGCGCAAAGATCGAAGCATGTAATCCCCCAAAAG
Source organism: Pseudomonas sp. B10(2017) (assembly GCF_002113295.1). NCBI lineage: Bacteria > Pseudomonadati > Pseudomonadota > Gammaproteobacteria > Pseudomonadales > Pseudomonadaceae > Pseudomonas > Pseudomonas sp. B10(2017). Next base: position 48,604 of record NZ_NEJU01000019.1, on the reverse strand, counting down.
AACGCAAGGTCGAGCGGTGTGCAGGCTAGGACCACAACGGGACGGGCAAAGTTGCCAGGCGCGGTGGTCTTTGGTGTGCTTGTTATCTGCAACATAGCTGCAGGGCTGTGATTTTGCCTTACAACTGTGCATAAGCGATCATGGATGCTTTCGATTTCCGCTATTGGAGAACTGGATGTCTCGTTCGCTGCCGGCTGCGCTGCTTGTGCTGTTTCTGGGGCTTTGGCTTGCTGCCAGTTATGGCGTGCGCTACGGGCTGATGGAGGACGGGCAGTGGGTGGGGCTGTGCACGGCGCCGGCGACGTACTGGCAGTGTGAGGTACGGTCGTTGCTGGGACTGGGCATTCATCATCAGGTGATGGCCTGGGGCGGGCTGGGGCTGGCGCTGCTGGCGCAGGTAGTTGCCGGGCGTGGCGGCTGGTGGCTGGCAGTGGTTGCGTTGGTGTTCGCGGTGCCGGCACTGGTGCTGTATACCGCCAGCATTGCCGTGTTCGCGCTGGTGCTGGCGGGGTTGCGGTTGGTCAGGTCGCCGGAGTAAGGCTGAAAGGGGCCGCTTTGCGGCCCATCGCAGGCAAGCCAGCTCCCACAGGGACCGCGCCGATTTCATAGGCAGCATAACTCCTGTGGGAGCTGGCTTGCCTGCGATGGAGCGCGAAGCGGTCCCAAGGATATCAGGCCGGGCGCAGGCGCAAGCTCCGCCACAAGGCCGCGGTCATCAGCACACTGACTACTGCCCACCCCCAGGCCTGCTGGTTCTCCAGCCCCTCCACAAACAACTGCGGCGCCACCCCGGCACCGACGATGAACGCCAGCAACGCCACCTCCGCCCGCCGTGCACGCACCGGCCACAGTGCAAACACCAGCGCCGGCAACGCCAACGCTGCGCTGGGGAAGCTGCGATAGCGTGGGTCGAACACCATCGCCAGCATGCTCACCGCCGCGGCAAAACCCGCCGCCAGCAACAGCCAACCGGCTCGCGCCTGCAGCCAGGCGTACAGGCGCTCGCGCCAGCCCGTGCGCCGTGCCAGGGCCAGCACGGCATGGGCCAGCACCAGAAGGTTCAGCCCCGCCAGCAGCACCGCCCACAGCCATTCCCCGGCAAAGCGCGCATGGGTACGCATCAGCTCGCCCCAAAGCCCCAGACAGCCTGCCCCAAACGCCGCCAGCAACGGCAGCAGCATGGCCGCCGTCGGGGTGGCGGGGCGCCCGGCAAGCATCAGCATCAGCACCATCAGCATGGCACTGGCCAGCAACCACTGCGGCCAGTAAGGCAGGTTGCTCACCGGCCCTTCGAGCACGCCCTTGTCCTGCCGGTCGGCATCGTATAGCCCCCAGTAACCGCCGACCGCCCCTTCATTGGCGCGCTTCCATGGCTGGTCGAACGCCTCGATCAGGTTGTAGTGCCAACCGTTGCTTTCGGCCATGGCCACGAACCCGCGAATGAAGCGCGCCTCATTGACCCGGCTGGGCTCCGCGGTTTCGCGCTGTCGGCCTTCGCTGGGCCAGCCGGTTTCGCCGATAAGGACGTCCTTCGGCGCGAAGCGCGTGCCGAACACCCGGCGCACATCGGCAACGTGGGCCAGGGCTTCGTCGATGCCACGCGGGTCGTCTTCCCAGTAAGGCAGCAGGTGGATAGTCAGAAAATCCACCGCAGGCGCCACTTGCGGGTGCTGCAACCAGAATTCCCACACATCGGCGTAGGTCACCGGCACCTTGACCTGGTTTTTCACCCGGGCGATCAGCGTGGCCAGGTGCGCGCCGGTCACTTCCTTGCGCAGCAGCGTCTCGTTGCCGACGATCACCGCGCTGACCACGTCGGGGTTGGCATTGGCGGTGGCGATCAGCAGCTCGATTTCTTTCTCTGTGTCGGCCGGGTGGGCGTTGACCCAGGCACCCAGCATCACCTTCAGGCCATGCTTGCGCGCCAGCGCCGGGATTGCCTCAAGACCGGTCTGGGAATAGGTACGGATGCACTGGAAACGCTCGGCCAGCAATGCCAGGTCGGCGTCCATGCGGGCCGGACGCAGGCGCAACGGCTGGTCGTAGGGCGATTGGTCCTTGTCGAACGGGGTGTACGAGGCGCATTGCAGCTTGTGCGTCGGGCTGGCCGCGTCGGGCAGGTGCACCGGCTTGCCAAGCCCGTACCACAGGCCTCCGAGCCCGAGTATGGAGAGCAGGCATGCAAGCAGGTACAACGGCAGCAGCAGGCGGGTAGAACTGGGCATCGGGCGGTCCATCGTCAGGCGCAAAAGGGTAGATAGTAGCCCGGCGCCAAACCTTTGGCATGCAAGGATCGCGCAGGTCGGCGCAGGCTGATGGCGCTAATGGCATAGTGCTGTCGCATATGGGGCGGCTACAGGTCGTAGCTGGAGCAGGTCGACTATTGTTGCAGGACGATGATGCAAATTCCGAGACCTGACGAGGGGATGCTTTGATGGCTGCTATTACAAGAATGCGACGTTTCCTGGGTGTGGGCACCGCCATGGTACTGGCCATGAGTGCGGCACAGGCAATGGCCAAAGAAGTCAGCATTGGCTACGTGGACGGTTGGGCTGACAGCGTTGCGACCACCAACGTGGCCGCCGAAGTGATCAAGCAGAAGCTCGGCTACGACGTGAAGTTGCAGGCCGTGGCCACGGGGATCATGTGGCAGGGCGTGGCAACCGGCAAGCTCGATGCCATGTTGTCGGCCTGGTTGCCGGTGACCCATGGCGAGTACTGGGCCAAGAACAAGGACAACGTGGTCGACTACGGCCCGAACTTCAAGGACGCCAAGATCGGCCTCATCGTCCCCGAGTACGTCAAGGCAGTGAGCATCGCCGACCTCAAGACCGACGACACCTTCAAGCAGAAAATCGTCGGCATCGACGCAGGCTCCGGCGTGATGCTCAAGACCGACCAGGCCATCAAGGACTACGACCTGACCGGTTACAAGCTGCAGGCCAGCTCTGGCGCGGCGATGACTGCGGAACTGGGCCGTGCCTACGCCAAGCAGCAGTCGATCGCGGTGACCGGCTGGGTACCGCACTGGATGTTCGCCAAGTGGAAACTGAAGTTCCTCGAAGACCCGAAAGGCGTGTATGGCGCCGCGGAAACCGTTAACAGCATCGGCAGCAAGGAACTGGCGACCAAGGCCCCGGAAGTGGCGGAGTTTCTGAAGAAGTTCAGCTGGCAGTCGAAGGACGAGATTGGCGAAGTGATGCTGGCTATCCAGGAAGGCGCCAAGCCTGAAGCGGCGGCCAAGGACTGGGTGGCCAAGCACCCTGACCGCGTGAAGGAGTGGACTGGCAAGTAACAACCTGTCAGGGCCAGTTTTGCTGTTTCGCGGGCACGCCCGCTCCCACAGGATTTTCGCTGCCCTTGAAGCTGGTGCAGTTCCTGTGGGAGCGGGCGTGCCCGCGAATGGGCCATCACTTTGTTACGCAATCGGTAAAACACCGTTGCATCTAAGACTAAGGTCGTCTGGTTGGCGTCCGATAGCCGCATAAAGTAAGGGTCGTGGGTTCCACCCCTATCTGTGCTGCTAGGACAAAAACAATGAACGACAGCATTTACCTCTCGATACAAAACAGCCCCCGCTTCAAGGAGCTGGTCACCAAACGCGAACGGTTCGCCTGGATTCTCTCGGCGATCATGCTCGGCCTGTACTGCGCCTTCATCCTCCTGATCGCCTACGGTCCTCAGATCCTGGGCACCAAGCTCAGCCCTGAGTCATCGATTACCTGGGGCATTCCCCTGGGCGTCGGTCTGATCGTCTCGGCATTCGTCCTGACCGCCATCTACGTCCGCCGCGCCAACGGCGAATTCGATGAGCTGAACAAGGCCATCCTGAAGGAGGCGCAACAATGATTCGCCACGCCAAAGCCCTGGCCGTACTGGCCTGCGGAGCCTTCGCACCCGCCGTGTGGGCCGCCGATGCCCTGACCGGCGAGGTGCAGAAGCAACCGCTGAACGTTTCCGCGATCGCCATGTTCGTGGCCTTCGTCGCTTTCACCCTCGGCATCACCTACTGGGCCTCCAAGCGCAACAAGTCGGCGTCGGACTACTACGCCGCCGGTGGCAAGATCACCGGCTTCCAGAACGGCCTGGCAATTGCCGGTGACTACATGTCGGCCGCCTCGTTCCTGGGTATTTCCGCACTCGTGTTCACCTCTGGCTACGACGGCCTGATCTACTCGATCGGCTTCCTGGTCGGCTGGCCGATCATCCTTTTCCTGATCGCCGAACGTCTGCGCAACCTGGGCAAGTACACCTTCGCCGACGTGGCCTCGTACCGCCTCGGGCAGAAGGAAATCCGCACCCTGTCGGCCTCCGGTTCGCTGGTGGTGGTGGCGTTCTACCTGATCGCGCAGATGGTCGGTGCCGGCAAGCTGATCGAGCTGCTGTTCGGCCTGGACTACCACGTGGCCGTGATCCTGGTGGGTATCTTGATGTGCCTGTACGTGCTGTTCGGCGGCATGCTGGCCACCACCTGGGTACAGATCATCAAGGCCGTGCTGCTGCTGTCCGGTGCCAGCTTCATGGCGCTGATGGTGATGAAGCACGTGGGCTTCGACTTCAACACCCTGTTCTCCGAAGCGATCAAGGTGCACGCCAAGGGCGAGGCGATCATGAGCCCGGGCGGCCTGGTCAAGGACCCGATCTCGGCGTTCTCGCTGGGCCTGGCGCTGATGTTCGGTACCGCCGGCCTGCCGCACATCCTGATGCGCTTCTTCACCGTCAGTGACGCCAAGGAAGCGCGCAAGAGCGTGCTGTATGCCACCGGCTTCATCGGCTACTTCTACATCCTCACCTTCATCATCGGCTTTGGCGCCATCCTGCTGGTCAGCACCAACCCGGACTTCAAGGACGCCGCTGGCGCCCTGCTGGGTGGCAACAACATGGCAGCAGTACACCTGGCCAACGCCGTGGGTGGCAGCGTGTTCCTCGGCTTCATCTCGGCTGTTGCCTTCGCCACCATCCTGGCGGTGGTTGCCGGCCTTACCCTGGCTGGTGCCTCAGCGGTGTCCCACGACCTGTACGCCAGTGTATGGCGCAAGGGCAAGGCCAACGACAAGGACGAGATCCGCGTTTCGAAGATCACCACCGTTGCCCTGGGCGTACTGGCGATCGGCCTGGGCATCCTGTTCGAGAAGCAGAACATCGCCTTCATGGTCGGCCTGGCGTTCTCCATCGCGGCCAGCTGCAACTTCCCGGTACTGCTGCTCTCGATGTACTGGAAGAAGCTGACCACTCGCGGTGCCATGATCGGCGGCTGGCTGGGCCTGGTGAGTGCGGTGACACTGATGATCCTCGGCCCGACCATCTGGGTGCAGATCCTCGGCCACGAGAAGCCGATCTACCCGTACGAGTACCCAGCGCTGTTCTCGATGCTGATCGCTTTCGTCGGTATCTGGTTCTTCTCGGTCACCGACAAGTCCAAGGCTGCCGAAGACGAACGTGCGCTGTTCTTCCCGCAGTTCGTGCGTTCGCAGACTGGCCTGGGTGCCAGTGGGGCCGTGTCTCACTAAGCGATATTCAGGCAGCGCAAACTGCCTTGCATGAAAACACCTCGCCTTGGCGGGGTGTTTTTTTTTAGGGGGGTGGCGCCCCCTTGCAGGGCGGGCAATCGTCTAGCGAAATTGCCCAGGTTCATTCAGTAAACCCCTACATCAACCACCCCGCATTGGCGCAAATAATTCCTCCGAATTAAAGAATAAACCCTACCGCTACCGAACCCGTGGCGGCTTTCCGGTTTTCAGGAGGACTGCGTGAACATACGAGTTTTGCTGGCGTCTGCGCTGACAGTTGCCAGCAGTTACGCCATCGCGTTGGAGCCCAAGCATTTAGATATTGCGGTCAATGCCGTAGTGGCTGCGCCGGCGTTCGAATACAAGCCAATCGGCGAGTGGGGAAATTCACCGGTAAAGCTGCAATTCAAGAAAGATTCCCAACACTTTCCTCCGGTTAAACATACTGCCTTCCTCAAAAGCCCGAATGGGGCAGTTACCGTCAAATACGCAGGCAAAACCCCAGAATTCCTGGATGACAACGGCAAGTCGGTTGGCCTGCGCTACATCATGTCGATAAATGGCAAAAAACTTCCGGACGACGGCTCATCTGTTCAGGTACTGCCTGCGGCAGAGGCCGCGGTTGGCAAGGAAGTGGACTTCTACTTCAGGCCCATGACACTGATTAACTGGGTCGCCCGACCGGGTACTTATACCGCACAGGTAGAGCTGGTTTTTGAAACCGAACCACCACTATGAGTCGGGAGACCTTGGCCATGAAGATGTTCAAGCTCGTTGCGCCGCTGTGGGCGATGACATTGACGCCAGCGTTCGCAATGAGCGCTGTCAACCACGATGTGAAGGTCTCGGCCACCGTGACGGCCGCCGAATTTCGGGTAGACCCGATTGGCCACTGGCCGGAAAGAACACGCCTGACCTACATGCCGGAAGCCGACGACTTCCGTGAGTACTCCCGTGATCTGGATATCAGAAGCACGGTGGGAGGCGTCCAGGTCAGGCAAACGGGCAACTTCAGACTCGTTGACGAAAACAATCAGGTCAATGAAGAACTGGATATGTTCGTGGCCGTTTCCGGGCCGCGTGGAGAAGGTGGGCTGGTGCCGGATGACGGCACGCCGCTGGTGTTGATGGAGGAATCAGGCTGGGCTGACTTCAATGTTGCATTGTGGACCGAAAGAGCCATACCGACCGGACAGCGATTGACACCCGGGAGTTACAGCGCAGACCTCAACTTGCTGTTTGAAGTTTTAGCGCCCTGATGCAGTTCTGCAGCGGGCCAGGTGTATTGCAACGTAAAATAGGAGTTATCAAGATGAAAGCACGTTTCATGGCAGTGCCGTTCCTGGCATTTGTCGCAAGTTCGGCATTGGCAATCGAACCTATCAGGAAAGATATTACGGTCGAGGCGGTTGTTCCGGCAGTAGAGTTTACCGTCGAGCCCGATGCCAGTTGGGCGAATAAACCCGTAAAGCTGGACTATCAAGTTGACAAAGAGGCATTCGTACCGTTCAGCAACAAGTTTCACGCCAAAAGCTCCGTAGGCGCAATTGAAGCCAAGTTGCAACAAGCCGCCATTATCAGCAGTGAGAGTGAAACTATTGCGCTGGATGTAAAGGTGGGCAACAAATCGCTGCAACTCAGCCCGGTGGAGGTCATGAGCGACGCAGACGCCAAAGAAGGCAAAGAGCTGCCCATTTCCATCGATGCCATCAAGCCGAATGACGGTTTTGTGGCCGGTACCTACAGCGGCACCGTAAGCATCCTGTTCGAAACTGCCGCACCCAGTGCGCGCTGATACGTAGCACGCAACCGCCTCGGCCCTTCGGTTAACCGAGGGAGCCGGGGCCGGTCCCTGGTTTGAATCATGTTCAATTTGCTTGCAGTCGGCCGACAGGTGTGTCGTCGGCTGGTCTTCTGCGCCTGCCTGTCACCGTTCTACAGCTGGGCGGGTGACAGCGATGCGGCTGTTGTCCTGAGCGCTGTCGAAGGATTGCCAGCCGAATTCGAAGCCCATTTTTTTGATGTGCCGCTGGCCGTGCGCGTAGAGCTGGATGGGCGCTACCTGGGCGATGCCATGGTGATCCTGACCCGCGATAACCGCGTGCAACTGCTGGAATTCACCGATACCCAGGATAGCCATGAGCCTGCGCACCTGCGTAGCCTGTGGCAGGGGTACCTGGCACCCGGGCGCGCGCTCGGCGATTGCCGACATGACTGCCCTGGCGGCCTCAAGACCATGCATTACAGCTTGGCCAACTCTCAGCTGTCGTTGCTGACCCGCAATGCCGAAAAAACCGCGCAAGCGTCCCGTTATCACCGCGTACCCGAGCAGGGCAGCGCGGGCCTTCTGCTGCGCAATCAGCTCAATGTGGTGAACGATGGCAACAGCACCAGCGGGCGCATCAACCTGATGGGGCAGGGCAGCCTGGGTAGCTGGACCGGGCTGGCAGATGCCCAGGTTGACCGTAGCGACGGGCGGCAGGGCAGGGATGCGCACCGTGTGGCGCAGCTGTACGCCGAGCGCCTGCAGGACGAGCACTTCTGGCGGCTTGGGTATGTGATGCCAGAGGCCCAAGGGCTGGTGCGCCAACCCACAATGCTGGGTAACGCCCCCCGTACCACCCTGGGGGTGATGTTCGGCAGCAGCGATAGCCTGTTGGTGGATAACGGCCAGGCCAGTGCCGTGCCCATCCATGTAACTCCCAACCGACCGGGTCTGGTGGAGATTTACCGCAACGGCTCGTTGATCAACAGCCAGCAGGTGCAACCTGGGTTGCAGACGCTGGATACCCGGGTGCTGCCGGGGGGTATCTACGAAGTGCAGGTACGGCTGATCGAAGATGGCCGCGAAACCTCCCGCAGTGAAGCGTTCATATACAAGCCGGCCCAGTGGCAGAACCTCGATAGCCGTTGGCGCTACAACCTGTACCTGGGCCGGCAGGCCAGCGTGCTCGATAACCGGGATGAGCCACAGGCCGACGGCCTGGCGGCCGGTGTCATGAGCAACTATTTGTTGCACCCCAGCGCGGTGCTTGGGTTGTCGGCCCAACAGGTGGAAGGCACCCGCCAATATGGCACCTCGCTGGACTGGGATGCATCCGAGCAACTGAGGCTTTACGGCAACCTCAACCATACCGACGGGCGGGGCAGCGGCTACGACCTGCAGTTGACCCACACCTACGCACGTGGCTCGCTCTTGCTCAGCCATCACCAGCTGTGGCTCGAAAGCCGCCCCTATGCCAGGGGCGAAGCGTCGCGCCTGGAAACGAGCAGCCAGAGCAGCGTCTCGCTCAACCACCGGGTTACCTCACGCAGTTCCGCCACCCTGCGCCTGGAGCATGCCGCCGGCGCGTCCGGCGGCCTGGGCGTCGACCTTGGCTGGGTGTTCCACGGCAAGCTGCTGGGCAGCGACAGCAATTTCCGGCTGTCGCTGTTCGACCGCCCTGAAGCCGGCCGCTACAGAGGGCGGCGTAGCCGTGGGGTCAACCTGAGCGTGAGCATGAGCCTGGCCCTTGCCGACCGGCAGGCGGGCATCGATGTTGGCAGCCGCGCAGGGCGCGACGGCGAAGGTACTGACCGGCACGCCTCGCTCTGGTACCAACAGGACGTAGAGCTTGGCCCCGTGCACAGCCTGGGCGGCGGAGCCATGGTCGACCGCTACGGCACCGGCTTTTCAGCCAACGGCCGGCTGCAAGGCCAGGCCTTCGATGGCGACCTGTTTGCGCAGACCTCCACCTACGACAACAAGGCCAGCGGCGGGCTGAACCTCCAGAGCACCCTCGCTATGGGTGGCGGCCAGCTGACGTTGAGCGGGCAGGGCATGGTTGAGCAAGCCGGGTTGATCATCGATGTCGACACCGACCTTGAAGGCGTGGCCCTGGTCGCCAGTGACGAGCATGGTAGCAGCAGCGAGCTGCATGCCGGGCGCAATGTCATCCCGGTGAGCGCATTCAAGGAAGGCCATGTGACGTTCGATTTCGATGCCCGGCAGGCACCCGCAGCGCAAATCCAGCCGACGAGCATGGATTACCACCTCAACCGTGGCGGCGTCGAATACCGCCAGTTGAAAGTGTTGCGGACGGTCACCGTACTAGGCCGCCTGGTCGACGGCCACGGCCAGGCGATTCGTGGCGCACGGGTCATCAATGATGCCGGCCGCTCGGTGAGTGAGGCCGATGGCTATTTCACGGTGGAAATGAACGAGTCCCGGCCAACCCTGGAAGTACAGCTGGCCGGCGCTTTGGCGTGCTTGTTGAACCTGTCCCCCGAACAGCACGTGCGAGAAGACGATGTGCTGATGGTGGGCGACCAGCGTTGCATGCCTCCCCAGGCAGGCCGGGCCGAAGATGCACGGTTTGAATCCATAGATGAACGAGGTTGAGAATGCAGTTATTCAGGTTGCTGACGATATTGGCGCTGCTGCCGCTGACGGCCCAGGCCGGGCCGCAGCTGAATGTGGGTGGGCTTTACGACTACCTCGAAGCGGGCAAGACCACGTTGGCCAAACGTATCTACAACCGCGGTGACAGCACGGCCTTCGTCAAGGTCAGCGTGCTGGAACTGGTGTATGACGGCCAGGGCAAGCCAAGGGAAGTGGAAATCGAGCACCTTCCGCTCGAACAGCGCGGCGTGGTGGCCAGCCCGGCGCGGTTGATCATTCCGGCGCAGGGAATGCAGTCGGTGCGCTTGCTGTACCGCGGCGAGCGCGACAGGGAGCGCTATTTCCGCCTGCGCTTCATCCCTGTGCTGCCGGACAAGGACGACCGTTTCGCACTCAGTGAAACGCAGATCGAGCAGTACCGCGAAACCCTCAGTGCGGGCGTGCAGTTTCTGGCGGGCTACGGCACGTTGCTGTTCACCCGACCGAACGATACCCGCTACCAGACATCCCTGCGCCAGGCTGGCGGGCAACTGAGGGTGGGCAATGAAGGCAATGCGACCGTGTTGCTCGACAACTTCCGCCATTGCCAGGCTGGCGGGCAGGGCTGCAGCGAGCCGGTCAAGCACCACCTGCGCCCTGGGGTCGTGCGTGAGTTTGCCGAGCAGCCAGGGTGGGAGTACCGCTTTGACCTGCATGAGGGGGCAACGCACAAAGCCCTGACGTTCAAGGCCCCCTGAGAGGCGCAGGCGATGAAGCGAACCCTAGTGACCTTGTGGGTCACGTTCGGCCTGCTCGCGGCCCAGGCCGCACAGGCTGCCGATGTCACGCTTGCACTTCGCTACCGCGGTGAAACCCGGCAGTTCGAGAACCTGACGTCTCGGGCCTCCTCGGCCTGCGCCCGCGTTGCTGCATTGTGCGACAAGCCGTTGCAAGGCTTGGTGCAACTGGAGGCCAGCTTTGAAAAGCAGGTTGATGGCGAACAGGCTGACGGCTTCCATTTCGCACGACCGAGCCAGCCGGGTATTCTGTATCTGACCCGCGAAGGGTCGGCAGAGCAGGCCCGCGTGGAAATCGAGATCACCCACATTGGCGGGGTGGTGACGCGAATGGGCGACGGGCCGTCGCTTCCCTTGCAGCCGGGCCTGCAGAGCAGCGGTTGTCAGGCAGTGCTGAACGCCGGGGCAGGGCACCCATTACTTTGGGCGGTACCCGCCAATGGTTGCAGGGTGGGCTTGCCGCCAGGCGATGTTGGCCGTTACCGGGTCAGAAATCTGCTACTGGGCTATCGCTTGAAAATGCCCAATCCGGCAAGCCTTGCCGCCGGCAGGTATCGCGGGCGAATCCAGTATTCACTGGGCCCTGACAGGGATATCGGATTGGGTTCGAACAGGACGGTGACAGCCCTGGATACCGATTCGGTGGCCTTTCATGTCGAACTGGAGGTGTTGCATGACCTGGATGTGCGCTTTGGCGCTGATGCACACCGCGTGGTGCTGGAGCCGCGGCCAGGCTGGGAACGTTACGCAGGGCGCCATGGCCTGCCGGGCAAACTGGAAAAAGACATTCCCTTCACCCTGACCAGCAGCGGCCCATTCAAAGTCTGGGCGACCTGTTCATCATCGGCCAATGTCGGCTGCCCCTTGCAGGCCGCCAATGGTGACCGAACCCCACTGTACCTGGCGGTGAGCCTGTCGGGAGCCTTGCATCGCGGCAGCGCGGTCAACAGGCGGGCACTGTCGCTGGGAGGGGAGCAGCATGCGCTGGCATTCGACCTGCCTGCCGACGGGCCGGGACTCTGCCGGGGCCTGCTGCACTTCCATGTGCTCCCACAAGGCATGTCGGGCGCCGAGCGAATGAAGCCTGGGCAGGTTTATACGGGCGCCGTGACAGTGGTGTTCGATGCAAGCCTGTAGCCGGGCGGTTGGCAGTTCATATCATGCCCAATAACAACAGCACCAACAGGATCACCAGCACCACGCCGATGATGCCGGACGGGCCATAGCCCCAGCTGCGCGAGTGCGGGAAGACCGGTAAGCCACCAATCAGCAGAAGGATCAGGATGATGATGAGGATCGTGGTCATGACGGAGTCCTTGCGTGGTTGAGGGTCAAGGGCCTCGGACTGCTGGCCTCTTGTAAGTAAGGACTGGTGAAATATGCCAAAGATTCCATTTGTGTAGCGCTTGTGCCGGTCTCTTCGCAGCGCAAGGCTGCTCCTACAGGTGTGTGCGGTCTTGCACTACGCTGTGGCAGCAGCCTTGTGCTGCGAAAAGGCCGTTACAGCCAATGAGGGCTCACAGGCTGAAATCACCCTCGGCAGCCAGCTCGCTCAGTGGCTTGCGCGGGCTCGGTACTTCACGCGCCTGCAGGGCTTCGTTCAGGCTGGACTTGTCGCCCAGCTTGCCGATCGCCACCATGGCATGCAGCACGTAACCCTCAGGAACCTTCAACTCCTGACGCGCCAGTTCCTGGTCGAAACCGGCCATGCCATGGGTATGCCAGCCGCTGATGCTGGCTTGCAGGGCCAGGTGCCCCCAGGCGGAGCCGGTGTCGAAGGTGTGCCACAGTGCCGGTCTTTCTTCCGTGGCGCCCGGAGCGGCGTAGGTCGTCTTGGAAATCACCACTACCAGCGCCGAAGCCTGTTGCGCCCAGCTGCGGTTGGCCGGCACCAGCAGGTTCAGATAGCGCTCCCAGTTCGGCGTGTCACGGCGGGCATAGAGGAAGCGCCAAGGTTGCGAGTTGTTCGCCGACGGCGCCCAGCGTGCAGCTTCGAGGAAGCTCAGCAGGGTTTCTTCGCTGATCGGCTCGGCGGTGAAGGCGCGTGGCGACCAGCGGTTGATGAACTGCTCGTTGATGGCGTAATCGGCAATGCGAGGGGTGGCGCTCATGGCGGCTCCTGCAAAAGGACGGGAAACGCGCACGCTACTGCGTCGCTTCGCGACTGACAAGCGGTCTGGCTTTGCCGAAGGCCAGGCTCTAGACTGGCGCCGCCGCGCGCCGTGGCCCCAAGATGAATGCAGGAAACCGTGTCATGATCGCTGAAAACGCGCCGTTCTGGCGGCGCAAGACCCTTGAGCAACTCAGCCCGCAAGAATGGGAGTCGCTGTGTGACGGCTGCGGCCTGTGCTGCCTGCAAAAGCTCGAGGACGAGGACGACAACAGCGTTTATTACACGCGCATCGCCTGCAAACTGCTGGATCTGCACACCTGCCAGTGCAGCGATTACCCAAACCGCTTCGCCCAGGTACCTGACTGCATCCAGCTCACCCCGGGAAAGGCCGACCAGTTCAAGTGGCTGCCGAGCACCTGCGGCTACCGCCTGGTCAGCGAGGGCAAGGACCTGCCGGCCTGGCACCATTTGGTCTGCGGCGATCGCCAACAGGTCCATGAACAGCGCATTTCCCAGTCGGGGCGCATGCTCAGTGAACATGAAGTGCACGAAGACGACTGGGAAGACCACCTGATCTTCCGCGCCAGCTGACCGGCGCGGCCCGCTGCCATGGGGAAACAAGGAGTTTCTGTATGCGTTGCCAGCTGTTGTTGCTGTTAGGCCTGATGGCCAGCTCGCCCGCCTGGGCGAAAAAGGTCGACCTCGACTACCAGGTGCGCCTGTTGCCAGCCAGTGGCCAGGCGGAGGTCCGCCTCACCTTGGCCGAAGGCAGTGCCGTGCGCAGCCTGGACTTCGACCTGGGCAAGGCCGGGGCCTACAGCGGCTTCCAGGCTGATGGCCAATGGCAACTGCAGGGCCAGCGCGGCGTATGGCAACCGGCGGCCGGCAAGACCAGCCTCAGCTACCGCGTGCAGCTGGACCAGAAACGCGCCAGCGGCGCCTATTCGTCGCGCATCACCCCGCATTGGGCGTTGTTCCTCGGCGACCAGCTGGTACCGCCTGCACGGCTCGACCAGCAGGATGGCACCGAGCTGGTGGCGCGTCTGGCGTTCGACCTGCCCGAGGGCTGGAGGAGCATCGAGACCTCCTGGCCGCGCATCGGCAAGGACAAGTTCCGCATCGACAACGTTTCGCGTCTGTTCGACCGTCCCACCGGCTGGATGCTCGCCGGCGACCTGGGCAGCCGCCGCGCCCGCCTTGGCGAAACCGAGGTGACCGTGGCCGCACCGGTTGGGCAGGGTATGCGGCGCATGGACAACCTGACCATGCTGACTTTTGTCTGGCCGCAATTGCAGGCGGTATTCCCGCGCAACCCGCCGAAGCTGCTGTTGGTCGGTGCCCGCGACGGCATGTGGCGCGGGGCGATGGCCGCGCAGGGCTCGTTGTACCTGCACAGTGCCCGGCCGATGGTCAGCGAGAATGGCAGCAGCCCACTGCTGCGCGAAGTGGTGCAACTGTTTGCGCAGATCCATGGGCGTGATGGCAGTGACTGGCTGGTGGAAAGCCTGACTGACTACTACGCCAGCGAGTTGCTGCGCCGTTCGGGCGGGGTGAGTGATGACCGTTACCAGGCCTGGCAGGCGCGCCTGAGCAAGCAGGGCGCCAAGGTCACCCGCCTCAAAGGCGAGCATGCCACCCCGGCGCAGGTGGCGCGCGGGGTGATGCTGCTGCAGGCGCTGGACAAGGAAATCCGCATCCACACCCAGGCCAAACGCTCGCTGGACGATGTTGCCCGCGGGCTGATGCGTCTGCCCAGCGTCAGCACCGAAGACTTCATACAGATCAGTGAAAACGTACTGGGACGGCGCTCCGAGGTGTTGCAGAGCAAGGCGTTGCGCTGAGCACCTCTTTCGCCCGTACCGGCCTCTTCGCGGGTGAACCCGCTCCCACAGGTTTATTGTTGCCCTCTTTGATCATATTGGCCCTTTCGCAGCACAAGGCTGCTCCTACAGGTAATGTGCTGCCCTCAAGACGGTGCCGTCCCTGTGGGAGCGGGTTTACCCGCGAAAGGGCCGGCACAGGCAGTGCAAAATCAATTGGCCAATGGATCCTTCCCGGTCACCGTCACCCCCCGCGTCGCTGCGTCGGCACTCGCCTTCAATGCCTCCAGCTCCGCCGCGCTGCGCTCGATGTCCGAACGCAAGCGGTGATATTCCTGCCGATGCCGCTGCCACCAGGCCTTGGTTGCACAGTGCCCGCTGAAGCCTCGAGCCAGTGCCAGGCCGCCCACTGCGATCTGCAACAACCCGACCAGGCCGCCGTGGCGCAGCCCCTTGCTGACCATCAGCGCGCCGCCAGCCAGCGAACTGGCGCGCTCCAGGCCATGAACGTTCTTGTCCTGCGATGTCGCTGCCGAATGGATATCAAGCATGGCAAGGTCTCCGTCTGAGGTGTATGCAGGTGACCTGTTGGCCACCGTCATCGTTCAGTCGGCTATTTGAACTTGGGCCCCGAACGGGTATTCAGCCCCTTGGCCATGCGGTCATACAGCACCACATTCACCGTTGCTGCCAGGTTCATGCAGCCCTCGGTCGGAATGTAGATGGTCTCTTCGCACCACGCCCGCACATCGGCACCGAGGCTGCCGTCTTCCGGCCCGAAGATATAGATGGCCCGGTCCGGGTGGGTGTACTCCGGTAATGGCCGCGCACCTTCCACCAACTCCACTGCCACCGGCGTGCAGCCAAGCGGGATGATGCGCTGCAGGTCGTCGATGCCGATCAGTGGGATGTCGTAGTGCACGCGCTTGGTGTCGGTGACGAAGTCACGGGCACGCTCGTAGCGTTTGCCGGTGTAGAACACCGAAT
The DNA here is from genome assembly GCF_002113295.1 of Pseudomonas sp. B10(2017). NCBI lineage: Bacteria > Pseudomonadati > Pseudomonadota > Gammaproteobacteria > Pseudomonadales > Pseudomonadaceae > Pseudomonas > Pseudomonas sp. B10(2017). The sequence goes on along the minus strand of NZ_NEJU01000019.1, from coordinate 33,017 downwards.
TGACGCCGTAGCAACCCGCGGCGCGCATCACCGAGCCGACATTTTCTGCCGACTTGGGGTTGAACAGACCGATGCAGCTGTATCGTTTGTTTGCCACGTACCGGGGCCCTTCGCGAAAAAAGCGCGATTATACGGGCTGCCCGGTAGCAGCGGGGGGCGAATCGATGGTCAGTCTTTCTTCAGCATGCCCGCCAGCCCGGCGAACGGGTTGTGGGTGGCCTTGGCAATGCTCGGGGTGCTGGTGGAGCCTTCGCTGAAGTACTGCTGGTCGGTGTAGCGCGAGTGCTCGTTGTCGTGGCAGTACAGGCACAGCAACTCCCAGTTTGAGCCGTCCTGCGGGTTGTTGTCGTGGTTGTGGTCGCGGTGGTGCACGGTCAGCTCGCTCAGGCGCTTGCCAGAGAACTCGCGGGCGCAGCGGCCGCAGACGTGCGGATACATTTTCAGGGCCTTGTCGCGGTAGCCCATTTCCTTGTCGCGCTTGGCATCGGCCAGGATGCGGTCCAGGCGCGCGGTGGCGGCGACGGAAGAGGTGGAGCTCATGGTGTTTCCTTTGTTCTGATCTGGCAAATGACGGTTATGCCACTGAGTCTAGCGCGCTTGCGGGGCAGGCGGACAGGCGAAAGCTGTGATTTAGGCGTAGCCTGTAGGAAGGTTCCCGACAGGAGGTTGCTGATGTTTCGCGCGATCCTCGCTGCGCTGTTGTTGGCCGGCCTGCCCATGGCCGAAGCTGCCAGCACGCCACCCCGGCTGAGCACGCCGGTGCCCGGTGCACCGGGTACGCCGACGCCTACGCCATATCCGCAGATTACCCCGAGTACACCGCCCAAGGCCTATGACAGCCAGCCGGGGGCGCCGTTGCTGCCACCGATGCCAGTGCCCGGGCCGCCGAAGGACCAGCCATTGCCGGGGTTGCGTCAGGACCCGCCGAAGCAGCCGGTGCAGGATGATTGAATTCAGCCGGCCTGCCCCGGTTTTCTGTGGGAGCGCGCAGGATTCAGGGCATGCGCGGTACCTGTAGGAGCGGCCTTGTGTCGCGAAAGGGGCGCAAAGCGCCCCCAGTTTTCTCAAACGATACCTAGCTCGCCGAACACGAACGCGTATTCCAAAGCCACATCCTTGAGCCCCTGATACCGCCCGCTCATTCCGCCATGCCCAGCCCCCATCTCGGTCTTGAGAAGCAGCAGGTTGTCGTCGGTCTTGCGCGTGCGCAGCCGCGCCACCCATTTGGCCGCTTCCCAGTACTGCACGCGGCTGTCGTTGTAGCCCGCCACCACAAGCACCGCCGGGTAGGCCTGTGCCTTCACGTTCTCGTACGGTGCGTAGGCCTTGATCCGCTCATACACCTCCGGCTCCTCAGGGTTGCCCCATTCGTCGTACTCGGTCACGGTCAGCGGCAGCTCGGGGTCGAGCATGGTGTTGAGCACATCTACGAACGGCACTTCGGCAATCGCACAGCGGAACAGCTCGGGACGCAGGTTGAGCACCGTGCCGATCAGCAGGCCACCGGCGCTGCCGCCACTGATGGCCAGGCGGTCGGCAGCCGTTACACCCTCGGCGATCAGGTGCTCGGCACAGGCGATGAAATCGCTGAAAGTGTTGTGCTTGTGCTCCTGCTTGCCGGCGCGGTACCAGGCTTCGCCCAGTTCGCCGCCGCCACGCACATGAGCGATGGCAAAGGCCACGCCGCGCTCCAGCAGGCTCAGGCGCGCGTGCGAGAACCACGGGTCGAGGCTTTCGCCATAGGCGCCGTAGCCATACAGGTAAAGCGGCACGGTCTGGCCGAGGTCCTGGCGGCGGCGCACCAGGCTGATCGGCACCCGGGTGCCGTCCGCTGCCGTGGCCCAAAGGCGCTCGCTGACATAGTCATCTGCATCGAACGGCCCCAGCACCGGGGTTTGCTTGAGCACCGCCTGGGCACCACTGGCCAGCTCCAGCTGGCGTACCTGGGCCGGGCGGTTGAGTGCTTCGTAGCGCAGGCGCAGGCATGGGCTGGCGAACTCCAGGCTGTCCTGCACGTAAAGGCTGTAGGCCGCGTCGGGCAGTTCGACGCGGTAGGCCGCCAGGCCCTGTGGGCGCACCTCGATGATCGGCAGGCCGCCTTCGCGCAGGCTCAGGGTCAGCGCGCCGGCATTCAGGCTCAGGCCTTCGAGCATGATCGCGTCGCGGTGCGCTACCAGCACCTGCCATTGCTCCCGGCTGGGCACTGGTGCGACCGGGGCGTGGTACAGGGCGAAGTTGATGCCGTCCTGGTTGGTGCGAATGAACCAGCGCCACTGGCCGTCGAGCTGGCCGTGGTCGGGGAAATATTCGTGACCTTCGACGCGTGGCGCCAGGCAGGTGAACGGAGCCTGCGGGGTCTCCGCGTCCAGCACCCAGGCTTCGCTGGTAGTCTTGCTATTGAGCAGCAGCACCAGCTGGCGTTCGGAACTGGTGCGGTAGCAGTGCAGGAAGAAGCGCCCGTCGGGCTCCTCGAACACGGTCTGCGCGCCTTCGTTGCCCAGGGTGTGGCGACGCAGGCGCCATGGGCGATGGGTGTCGTCCAGTTCGGCGAAGAACAGGGTCTGGCTGTCGTTGGCCCAGGTCAGGCTGCCATCACAATCGTCGAAGGGCAGGGTAGTGACGCTGCCACTGGCCAGGTCCTTCACATACAGGGTGAAGATTTCGTCGCCGCTGGTGTCCAGGCTATAGGCCAGCAGGCGGTGGTCGGGGCTGACGTTGAACGCGCCGAGGGACAGGAAACCGCCATTGGCCAGGGCGTTGGGGTCGAGCAGCAGTTGCTCCTGGCTTTCATCGACCGTGTTGGAGTCGTCGGCCGGGCGCGGGCAGCGGTAGTGGCGCGGGTACTCGTCGCCCGCGGTGGTACGGGTGTAGTACAGGTAGGGGCCCCAGGGCGTCGGCAGCGACAGGTCGGTTTCCAGGATGCGGCCCTTGATCTCTTCGAACAGTTGTTCGCGCAGTGGCGCCTGGTTGGCCAGGCAGGCTTCCTGGTAGGCGTTCTCGGCTTGCAGGTAGGCAAGCACCTCGGGGGTGTCACGCTGTTGCATCCAGGCGTACGGGTCGCTGGCCTGGGCCTGGTGGGCAATCGGGGGTTGGGGCTTGGTTGGCATTGAGGATCTCTTGATTGGGGTTGCCGTGCCGGCCTCTTCGCGGGTAAACCCGCTAAGAGGCCGGGACAGGCAAACACTGTCTGCGCCCGGAAAAGTGTTTATCATAGGCATCTCTTTGCCTGGCTTGCACGAACACCATGACCGAGAACGACTACACCCTCGCCTGGGGCCTATATGCCGTTGCCGCCCTGGGCTGCCTGATGGTGGGCTTCAAGCTCACCAACTGGATGTGGCGCTGGCTGCGCGAACCGCTGCGAGTGGTGCTGGCAGTGCTGCTGCTGACCCCGACCATCGTCGACCCGGTCAAGGACAGTTTCGCCCCGGCCATTGCCATCACCGCCCTTGATGTCGCCTTCAAGGTTGGCAACAACGCCTGGCGCGCAGTGTCCGACTTCGCCATGTACGGCATGGGGGCCTTTTCCCTGTATTTCCTTTTCGTACTGGTGCGCTTGCCGCTGGAAAAGCGCGCCCGCGAGCGCCGCGCGCGGGCGGAGGCCGCTGCCCAGCGCCAGGCTGCCGAAGATGACCAGCTCGGCGCCCAGGCACCCTTGGCCGCCGAGCGCCGCGACCGTTACCGTGACGCGCCACCTCCAGCCGCCTCTGCCACCCTCCGTGGCGGCGGCCGGGTCGAGCCCCGTCTGTAAGCGGAGACATCTATGTGCGAACTGCTGGGCATGAGTGCCAACGTCCCTACCGACATCGTCTTCAGCTTCACCGGCCTGATGCAGCGCGGCGGCCGCACCGGCCCGCACCGTGACGGCTGGGGCATCGGCTTCTACGAAGGCCGTGGCCTGCGCCTGTTCCAGGACCCGGCCGCGAGCAGCGAGTCGGAAGTGGCCAACCTGGTGCAGCGCTACCCGATCAAGAGTGAAGTGGTCATCGGCCATATCCGCCAGGCCAACGTCGGCAAGGTATGCCTGTCCAACACCCACCCCTTCGTGCGGGAAATGTGGGGCCGCAACTGGTGCTTCGCGCACAACGGCCAGCTGGGCGACTTCAAGGGCCAGGCCAGTTTCTACCGGCCGGTGGGCGACACCGACAGCGAGGCGGCCTTCTGTGACCTGCTCAACCGCATCCGCAGCGCCTTCCCAGAGCCTGTGCCCGTGGAACAGCTGCTGCCGGTGCTGGTCGAAGCCTGTGCCGGCTACCGTGGCCAGGGCGTGTTCAACTGCATGCTCAGCGACGGCGACTGGCTGTTCTGCTTCTGTTCGACCAAGCTGGTGCACATTACCCGCCGGGCACCCTTTGGTGCGGCGCGCTTGAAGGATGTTGACCTGATCGTCGATTTTCACACCGAAACTACCCCCAACGACGTGGTCACGGTGATCGCCACCGAGGCATTGACCGAGAACGAGACCTGGCAGCGCTACGAGCCGGGTCAGTGGGCCCTGTGGCGGCACGGCGAGTGCGTGGCGCACGGCCAGAGCTAAGGACGCGGCATGTTCAGAAGTTACCTGCGGTTGCTGCTGTTCACCTTCGGCCTGCTGGCCGGTATCCAGGTCCCGGGGCTGGTGAAGGACTACAGCCAGCGGGTCGAGGCGCACCTGTTCGAGTCACGCGAAGCGCTCGACGGCTTCCGGCAGACCGCCGAACGCTTCTTCAATGGCGACCTGCAGGCGCTGCTGCGGCATTACCGCAGCAGCGACGACCCGGTGTTCAACAGTGATGCCAACAGCATCGAAAGCCTGATGATCCGCAACGAACTGCTGGAAAACGAATGGCAGGCGCTGCAAGCGCCATGGGCGCAGCGTACCTGGCACGTGCTGGTGCAGGCCGACCCGCAGTTGCGCGAAGAAACCCTCAATGGCTACAGCTACCAGATCCTGCTGGCGCCCGAGGCGGTTGCCTGGGGGCTTGGTGCAGGTTTTGTGCTGGCCTTCGTGGTCGAAAGCCTGTTGCTGGGGATTGGCTGGGTGATCCTGGGCGGGCGGCGCGGGGCGGTGAAAGAGAGCTGGCGCTGATCTTTGCTGTGCCTGTGGCGGCCTTTTAGCGGGTGAACCCGCTCCCACAGGTACTGCGCAGCCCTCAAGACCTGTGGTGACTCTGTGGGAGCGGGTTCACCCGCGAAAAGGCCGCCACAGGCAAAGAAAATCTGTCAGACCAACACAATCCGTTGCCCACCCACATCCCGCGCATACCTCTCCAGCACCTGCCGGCATACCCCGACCACTTCATCCACCAACGCCACCCCGGTCTGCCAGGCCACCACCAACTCCAGGCTCGGCGGCGGTTGCAGCCCCTGCAGCAACACCAGCTCACCCCGGCTCAACTCGGCATCCACCAGCGCCGGCGGCAACGCCCCAATGCCAAACCCGTCGCGCAACAGCCGGGTAATCGCCGCCACCGAGTTCACGCAGTTCAGCCGCGGCGTTTCGGCCCCGGCACTCAACAGCAGGCTCAGCACTTCCTGGTGCGGCCGCGAGTTCTTCGAGAAGGTGACGATGCGTTCCCGCCCAAGCTCGGCCAGTGAAGCGTAGTCGCGGTGCTGGTGCGAGCCGGCGGCCACCACCCAACCCATCGGGTAGCGCGCCAGGTCCAGGCTGCGGATCGACTGCTCGCGCAGCAGGTCGGTCTGCAAGATCACGTCGAGAAAGCCCTTCTGCAATTGCTCCCGAAGGTTCAGTGCAGTGTCGGCCACCAGTTCGATCTCCACCTGCGGGTACCGCTCGGTCAGCTCCGCCACCAGTGCGCTCATCCAGGTGTGGATCACCGTGTCCATCACCCCGATACGGATGCGTCCGACCTTGGCCCGGTCGCTGTCCAGCGACTGTTTCATGGCCTTGGCGGTTTCCAGCATGCGCTCGGCATATTCCAGTACCTTGCCGCCTTCCGGGGTCAGGCTGACGCCGCGTGAATCGCGCAGCAGCAGCTTCACGCCCAGGTCGGCCTCCAGCGCGGCAATGCGGCTGGACACCGAGGCCTGGGTGGTGAACAGCTTTTCCGCGGTCAGGCGGAAACTCTTTAGCCGGGCGACCCAGACGAAGGTTTCGAGGAAGCGAAGGTTCATGATCAGTTTTTCTTGTTCCAGACCGGCGGTTTTTCTCGTTGGACGCAAACGGCGCGGTCTCTGAACAATGGCAGCCAGGCCGCGACTCATTGTCGCCCATAAAACAATACCAACAAGCCGAGGCAAGCATGAACCCCACCGGCGTGCAGCAGCAGGTCAGCTCCCCATCTTCGTCCGGGCCCTTCGCCTGGTATCGCGACATCGACTCACAGCAGCGCCGGACGTTCTGGAGCTGCAAGATCGGCTACGGCCTGGACGGCATGGACACGCAGATGCTCAGCTTCGTCATTCCGACGCTGATCATGCTGTGGGGCATCACCACCACCGAAGCCGGGTTGATCCACACCAGCACCTTGATCGCCTCGGCCGTGGGTGGCTGGGTGGCCGGCATTCTCTCCGACCGCATTGGCCGCGTGCGCACCCTGCAACTGACGGTGTTGTGGTTTGCCTTCTTCACCTTCCTCTGCGGCTTTGCACAGAACTACGAACAGCTGCTGATCGCCCGTACCCTGATGGGCTTCGGCTTTGGCGGTGAGTGGACCGCCGGCGCGGTCCTGATCGGCGAGGTGATCCGCGCCCAGGACCGTGGCAAGGCGGTGGGCATGGTGCAGTCCGGCTGGGCCCTTGGCTGGGGCCTTACCGCCATCCTCTATGCGCTGTTGTTCTCCTGGCTGCCGGCAGAGCAGGCCTGGCGCGCGCTGTTCCTGCTGGGCCTGGTACCGGCGATCTTCGTGATCTTCGTCCGCCGCCTGGTCAAGGACCCCGAGGTATACCGCGAGGCCAAGGCGGTGGAAAACGCCGAGGCGCCTGCGCAGTTCTATGAAATCTTTGCCCCAGGCATGCTCTGGACCACCGTGCGTGCGTCCCTGCTGACCACTGGCGCACTGGGCGGCTACTACGCCATTACTTCGTGGCTGCCGACCTTCCTCAAGAACGAGCGCGGCCTGAGCGTGCTGGGTACCGGTGGCTACCTGGCCATGGTGATCGTCGGCTCCTACGTCGGCTATGTGGTCAGTGCGTACCTGTCCGACCTGCTGGGGCGCAAGAAGAACTTCATCCTGTTCGCCGTAGGCTCGTTCGTCATCGTGCTGCTGTACACGCAAATGCAGGTCAGTGACGGCGTGATGCTGTGGCTGGGCTTCCCGCTGGGCTTCTTCGCCTCGGGCATCTTCAGCGGCATGGGCGCGTTCCTGACCGAACTGTTCCCCACGCGTATCCGCGGTTCGGGGCAGGGCTTCTGCTACAACATCGGCAAGGTCATCGCGGCACTGTTCCCGCTGCTGATCGGCGTGCTCGGCCAGAAGGTACCGCTGGGCCTGGGTATCGGCGTGTTCTCTGCCGTGTCCTACGGGGTGGTGATCGTGGCGGCGCTGAGCCTGCCGGAAACCCGCGGCAAACAGCTGCAGGCGCGTTAAGGTAGGCATATGAACAACGACAACGGAGGCCGTGCGGTGGAACGCCTGCTACTCAATTGCGACATGGGCGAGAGTTTCGGCAGCTGGCGCATGGGCCTGGATGCCGAAGTCATGCCCTACATCGATTGCGCCAACATCGCCTGCGGCTACCACGCCGGCGACCCCGGCATCATGCGCCGTACCGTGGCCCTGGCGCTGGAGCACGGCGTGACCATTGGCGCGCACCCGGCCTACCCGGACCTGGTCGGCTTCGGCCGCCGCTCCATGGCCTGCAGCCCGGAGGAAATCCGCGACCTGCTGCACTACCAGATCGGTGCGCTGGAGGGCATCTGCAAAGTGTTGGGCGGCCGCGTGGCCTACGTGAAACCCCATGGCGCGCTGTACAACGACATGATGGCCGACCCGCTCAAGCTGCGTACCGTACTGGAGGCTGTGGCGGCCTATGGCGGCGGCCTGCCGTTGATGCTGATGGCCACCTCCGACAACCGCGCCGCCCAGGCCCTGGGCGATGAAATCGGCGTGCCGCTGTGGTTCGAAGCATTCGCCGACCGTGCCTACACCGCCAGCGGGCACCTGGTGTCGCGGCGCCTGCCCGGTGCGGTGCACCACGACCCGGCGCTGGTGGTGGAGCAGGCCGTGCGCCTGGCTCGTGGCGACACGCTGGTGGCGGACGATGGCAGTGCACTGACGCTTGCAGCCAGCACCCTGTGCGTGCACGGCGACAATGACAGTTCGGTAGCGGCGGTGCGGCAGATTCGCCAGGCCCTCGATGCCCTGGAGTCGCGATGAAGCCGCGTATTGAAGTTGTGGCCATCGACAGCCTGATGGTGCGCCTGTTCGATTCCATCGACGAGGGCAACATGCCGTGGATGCTTGCCGCCAGCCAGCGCCTGCACGTGGCGTTCGGCGAGCACTTGCTGGACCTGGTGCCGTCCTACACCACGCTGATGGTGCAGTTCGACCTGCCACCGGGTGAGGCGAGGGCATTGATCATCCGTGCGCTGGAGGGCTTGCAGCCAGACACGGGCAGCGGTGGCCGCCGCCATGAGATCCCGGTGTGGTACGACGCCAGCGTCGGCCCGGAGCTGCCGGTGTTGGCGGCCCGCGGTGGCTTGAGTGAAGCAGAGGTGATCCGCTTGCACAGCGAGCGCGAGTACCCGGTGTTCGCGCTGGGTTTTGCCCCCGGTTTCGGCTTCATGGGCCTGGTGGACGAACGCCTGGCCAGCCCGCGCCTGAGCACCCCGCGCAAGCGCGTGGCGGCCGGCAGTGTCGGTATTGCCGAGCGCCAGACGGCGGCCTATCCGGCGGTATCGCCGGGTGGCTGGAACCTGATCGGGCGTACCCCGGTGCGCCTGTTCGACCGTGAACGCGAGGGCTACAGCCTGTTGCAACCCGGTGACCGGGTGCGCTTCGTGCCGGTTTCGCGCAGCGAGTTCGTGGCGTTGGGCGGTGATGTGGAGGCGCAGGCATGAAGCAGCTGAAGATCGAGGCCAGTACACCGCTGTGCCAGTTGCAGGATGCCGGGCGCTTTGGCGTACGCCACTTGGGCGTGACCCAGGGCGGGGCGCTGGACTGGGTGGCGATGCACTGGGCCAACTGGCTGCTGGGCAACCCGTTGACGGCGCCGGTGGTCGAGGTGGCGCTAGGTGGTTTCTGTGTGGTCGCAGAGCAGGATTGTGTGCTGGCCCTGGCCGGTGCCGACCTGGATGCGCGGGTCGATGATCAGTCGCTGGCGCCCTGGTGCAGCTTTGCATTGGCCAAGGGGCAGCGGTTGACCCTGAAACAGCCCAAGCAAGGCGTGCGGGCATACCTGGCAGCACCTGGCGGGTTCCTGGGCGAGGATGTTCTGGGCAGTCGTGCCACGGTCGTGCGGGAAGAACTGGGCGGTATCGATGGCCAGGGTTCTGCGCTCGGCAAAGGCCAGGTGCTGGCATTTGCCAGCGCTTCAGCGACCCTGCGTGAGGTACCAGCAGCGCTGCGGCCACGGTACGCACAAAAGCCAGTGCTTGACCTGGTGATAGGCGCACAGATCGGTGACTTCAGCGGTACCAGCCTGTTCGAGGCGTTCAACCGCGAGTGGACGCTGGACAGCCGTGCCGACCGCATGGGCATCCGCCTGCTGGGGCCGCAGCTGGTCTACCAGGGCGCGCCGATGATTTCCGAGGGGATTCCGCTGGGGGCGGTGCAGGTGCCGCCGGATGGGCAGCCGATCGTGTTGCTCAATGACCGGCAGACCATTGGCGGTTATCCGCGGCTGGGGGCATTGACGCCGTTGGCGCTGGCGCAACTGGCGCAGTGCATGCCGGGGGCTGTGGTGCGGTTCCGGGCGGTGGTGCAGGATGAGGCGTGGCGGGAGCAGCAGGTATACCTGGACCGTTGGCGTTGAGGCTGGCGGCCTCTTCGCGGGTGAACCCGCTCCCACAGGTACCCCACAGGCCTCAAGGCTTGCGCAATACCTGTGGGGGCGGGTTCACCCGCGAAAGGGCCGGTACCGGCAAAATCACTTGGACAGGTAACGCATCCCTTCCTCCAACCCCTGCAAGGTCAGCGGGTACATCTTGTCCTCGATCAAGTCTCGCACCAGGTGGGTCGATGCGGTGTAGTCCCAGGCCTGCTTCGGGTACGGGTTGATCCAGATGATCTTCCTGAATTTCTCCATGAAACGCTGCATCCACACATAGCCGGCCTCTTCGTTCCAGTGCTCCACGCTGCCCCCCGGCTGGGTAATCTCGTAGGGCGCCATGGCCGCATCGCCGACGAACACAACCTTGTAGTCATCGCCGTACTTGTGCAGCAGGTCGAAGGTGGAATAGCGCTCCGAGGTGCGGCGCAGGTTGTTCTTCCAGACCGACTCGTACACAAAGTTGTGGAAGTAGTAGTACTCCAGGTGTTTGAACTCGGTCTTGCACGCCGAAAACAGCTCTTCGCAGACCTTGACGTGGGCGTCCATCGACCCACCGATGTCGAACAGCAACAGCAGCTTCACCGTATTGCGCCGCTCGGGGCGCATCTGGATGTTCAGCAGCCCGGCATCCCGCGCGGTGTGGTCGATGGTGCCATCGATGTCCAGCTCTTCGGCGGCGCCTTCACGGGCGAACTTGCGCAACCGGCGCAAAGCCAGCTTGATGTTGCGGGTGCCCAGCTCCACCTGGTCGTCCAGGTTCTTGTATTCGCGCTGGTCCCATACCTTCACCGCCTTGCCCTGGCGTTTGCCGGCCTCGCCCACGCGGATGCCCTCGGGGTTGAAGCCGCCCGAGCCGAACGGGCTGGTGCCGCCAGTGCCGATCCACTTGTTGCCGCCGGCGTGACGCTCCTTCTGCTCTTCGAGGCGCTTCTTGAACTCCTCGATCAGCTTGTCCAGGCCACCCAGCGACTGGATCTGCGCGCGCTCCTCATCGGTCAGCGAGCGCTCGAACTCCTTGCGCAGCCAGTCTTCGGGGATCAATGCCTCGATATGCCGGTCGAGGTTTTCCAGGCCCTTGAAGTAAGCGGCGAAGGCGCGGTCGAACTTGTCGAAATGGCGCTCGTCCTTCACCAGGATGGCGCGAGCGAGGTAGTAGAACTCGTCCATGTCGGCGAACACCACGCGCTTTTGCAGGGCCTGGTGCAGGTCGAGCAGTTCGCGGACCGACACCGGCACCTTGGCCGCGCGCATTTCATTGAACAGGTTGAGCAGCATGGCCCGGCTCCTGTCAGCGGTTGCCGCGCCGGCTCATGAAGGCCAGGCGCTCGAGCAGTTGTACGTCCTGCTCGTTCTTCACCAGCGCGCCGGCCAGCGGTGGAATGGCCTTGGTCGGGTCGCGTTCGCGCAGCACCGCTTCACCGATGTTGTCGGCCATCAGCAGCTTGAGCCAATCGACCAGTTCGGAGGTGGACGGCTTTTTCTTCAGGCCTGGTACCTTGCGCACGTCGAAGAACACGTCCAACGCCTCGCTGACCAGCGACTGGCTGATGTTCGGGTAGTGCACGTCGACGATCTGCTGCAGGGTAGTGCGGTCGGGGAAGGCGATGTAGTGGAAGAAGCAGCGGCGCAGGAAGGCGTCCGGCAGCTCCTTTTCGTTGTTGGAGGTGATGATGATGATCGGGCGCTGTCTGGCCTTGATGGTCTCGTCGATTTCGTAGACGTAGAACTCCATCTTGTCGAGTTCCTGCAGCAGGTCGTTGGGGAACTCGATGTCGGCCTTGTCGATTTCGTCGATCAGCAGGATGACCCGTTCCTCGGCCTCGAAGGCCTCCCACAGCTTGCCCTTCTTCAGGTAGTTGCGCACATCATGGACCTTGTCCACGCCCAGCTGCGAGTCACGCAGGCGGCTGACCGCGTCGTACTCGTAGAGGCCCTGGTGGGCCTTGGTGGTGGACTTGATGTGCCAGGTGATCAGGCGTGCACCGAACGAAGCTGCCAGCTGCTCGGCGAGCATGGTCTTGCCGGTGCCGGGTTCGCCCTTGACCAGCAAGGGGCGTTCGAGGGTGATGGCCGCGTTTACCGCCAGTTTCAGGTCGTCTGTGGCGACGTAGTCGCGGGTGCCTTCGAACTTCATGGGTCTGTCCTCTGCCGTATGCCTGTCAGGGCCTCTTCGCGGGCACGCCCGCTCCCACAGGAATTGCACAAACTATGGATCTGTGGAGTACCTGTGGGAGCGGGCGTGCCCGCGAAGAGGTCCAACACCTGTTTTCGATTTGTCACCGACTATAACGCGGGGTTCGTCGACTGGAAACGCAGACCAGGTATTCAGTCCCTGAATGCCCCGTCACGGCATTTTGGTCTCAATCCGGCGCGTCACGCTCATACCGCGCATTGAACGCCTGAATGAACCCGTTGCGCAGGATCTGCAGAAACGCCTCGAAGGCGCTGATATCCTGCTTGTGCACGCTACCGCTGAGCTCTACCCGGGTCGCGAACTGGTTCTTTGGCTGGTTCTTCAATACCGTCTCGGTCGCGCCCACCAGCGCTTCCCAGACTGAGCGGAAGAAGCCTTTGTCCTTTTCCTGCACATCCTGCTGCCAGTCGAACACATCCACATCCCGCAACAGTGGCTTGATGTACCCATTCAATCGGCCGTTGGTCGCCTCGGCCTCTATCACCACATCCCCGTGCCCGGCATTGAAGTCGAACTTGCCGTATGCGCTGGCGAAGTCGTTGAGCTTGCGCAACTCGATACCCGTGGCGCGCAGGCGGAACTCGAAGTCGTCGAAATCGCTGAACGGGTCGAAGGTGGCGCGACTTTCCACCTTGGCATCGCCTACGATCAGCGCCGTGCCATCAAAGCTGGCATCACGTCGGCCCTTTTCGTCACGGATGTTGGTGAGGTTGCGAATACTGGCATCGAGCTGAGTGGCCTTTAGGTTGACGGGTGGCTTGGAGTTGAAGTTGCGGAAAGTCAGCACGCCTTTGTCGATGCGAACCTCGTTGAGGGTGATCGGCAGCAGTTTTTCCAGTTGCTGGCGCCAGTCGGTGCCCTGGCCGGTCTGCGAGTTCTGTTTGTTGCCGCCATCGACGAAGTTGAGCTCCGGCCGGTCGAACACCACTTCGGCAACCACTGCGCGGTCGTACCACAAGGCGTGCCAGCTCACCGACAGGTCGATCAGCGGCGCGTCGAGAAATGGCACCGGCACCTTGCCGGTGGTCTTGACGATCTTCAGCCCATTGATCTGGTACGCGCCGCGCCACCAGGCCAGGTCCACATCGGCCACCTGGCCACGGTAGTCGCCCATGTCGGCCAGTTTGTCGTTGAGGTAGTCGCGCACCAGGTAGGGCAGGGCCAGGTGCAGCGCCACCAACAGCACGATCAGGCTGGCCAGGCCGATCAGCGGCCAGCGATAACGGGGTCTCATCGACGTGTCTCCAAGGCGGGATATGCGGTTGACCGCAAGGTGTCTGGCTGAGTTCGAACAGGCTTTACGGGCCCTCGGCCCGGGCTTACCCTTGAGGTCTTTCCCTGCTTTTTTTCATGCCAAGGACTCCTGCCATGAGCCGCATCTTTGCAGACAACGCCCACTCCATCGGTAACACGCCGCTGGTGCAGATCAACCGCATCGCCCCGCGCGGCGTGACCATCCTGGCCAAGATCGAAGGGCGCAACCCGGGCTATTCGGTCAAATGCCGCATCGGCGCGAACATGGTCTGGGACGCCGAAAGCAGCGGCAAGCTCAAGCCGGGCATGACCATCGTCGAACCGACCTCGGGCAACACCGGCATCGGCCTGGCCTTCGTCGCCGCCGCCCGTGGCTACAAGCTGATGCTGACCATGCCCGCCTCCATGAGCCTGGAGCGCCGGAAGGTGCTGAAGGCGTTGGGTGCCGAGTTGGTGCTGACCGACCCGGCCAAGGGCATGAAGGGCGCCATCGAGAAGGCCAACGAAATCGTCGCCTCCGACCCAGCCCGGTACTTCCTGCCGGGCCAGTTCGAAAACCCGGCCAACCCGGCGATCCACGAAAAAACCACCGGCCCGGAAATCTGGAACGACACAGACGGCGCGGTCGACGTGCTGGTGGCTGGCGTCGGCACCGGCGGCACCATCACTGGTGTTTCGCGCTACATCAAGCATACGCAGGGCAAGGCGATCCTGTCGGTGGCGGTGGAACCCGTGGCATCGCCGCTGATCAGCCAGACCCTGGCCGGCGAAGAGCTCAAGCCTAGCCCGCACAAGATCCAGGGCATCGGCGCCGGCTTCGTGCCGAAGAACCTCGACCTGTCGATTGTCGACCAGGTGGAAACGGTGACCGACGAAGAGGCCAAGGCCATGGCCATCCGCTTGATGCAGGAAGAGGGCATTCTCTGTGGCATTTCCTGTGGTGCGGCGATGGCGGCGGCCGTGCGCCTGGCCGAAAAGCCGGAAATGCAGGGCAAGACCATCGTCGTGATTCTGCCGGATTCCGGCGAGCGCTACTTGTCGAGCATGCTGTTCAGCGACATGTTCAGCGAGCAGGAAAACCAGCAGTAATGGCCTTGCCGCTGATCCCGCGCAACGTTCGGCGGCTTGGTTTATTGCAAAATCTTCATGATTGAGTTGCTGCCCGGGCTGTTTTTACCCTGGCAGCATCAGTTTATGATGGCAGGATGATTTATCGGAGTGCAGGGCGCGCAGCCTTGTTTCTTCCTCAAGGAGTGAAAGCATGACCTTTTCCTTTGCAGCCAAGGCGGGTGTCTTGCTGGTGTTTTTTGGCAGCGTGCTGTTCGTGCACCTGCGCGGCAAGGCTCGCTTGCCGGTGTTGCGCCAGTTCGTCAACCATTCTGCGCTGTTCGCCCCTTATAACAGCCTGATGTACCTGTTCTCCGGCGTACCGTCCAAGCCATACCTGGACCGCCAGCGCTTTCCCGAGCTGGACGTGCTGAAGGACAACTGGCAGGAAATCCGCGAGGAGGCCATGCGCCTGTTCGACGAGGGCTACATCCGCGCCGCCGAGAAGGATAACGACGCCGGCTTCGGTTCGTTCTTCAAGAAAGGCTGGAAGCGCTTTTACCTGAAGTGGTACGACAAACCGTTGCCTTCTGCCGAGGCCCTGTGCCCGCGTACCGTCGAGCTGGTCAGCAGCATCCCCAATGTCAAGGGTGCGATGTTCGCCCTGCTGCCTGGCGGCAGCCACCTGAACCCGCACCGCGACCCGTTCGCCGGTTCCCTGCGCTACCACCTTGGCCTGTCCACCCCCAACTCCGATGCTTGCCGCATCTACGTTGATGGCGAGGAATATGCCTGGCGTGACGGTGAGGACGTGATGTTCGATGAAACCTACGTGCACTGGGTCAAGAACGAGACCGACGTTACCCGGGTGATCCTGTTCTGCGACATCGAACGCCCGCTGAGCAGCCCGCTGATGACTCGCATCAACCGCCAGGTCAGCGCCTTCCTCGGGCGTGCCACCGCGCCGCAGAATACCGATGACGAGCGTGTTGGCGGGATCAACCAGGCGTATGCCTGGAGCAAGCGCTTCAGTAACCGGATCAGTGGCCAGGTGAAGCAGTTCAAGCGCGCCAACCCAAAGGCCTACCGCGTGCTGCGGCCGGTGCTGGCGGTGGTGGTGGCGTATCTGCTGTATCGCTGGTTGTTCTGATTCTGCCTGTTGGGGCTGCCAAGCAGCCCCTTTGCTATCTCAAGCCGGCTCCAACGCCTCCACCACTTTCCCCCGGCTAAGGTGCACCACCTTGTCCGCCGTATCGAAATACCGGTCATCATGCGAAATCACGATGATGGTCTTGCCCAAACGCTTCAGGTCCGGCAGCAGCTCGGTGTAGAACACCCGGCGGAAGGTCGGGTCCTGGTCCGCCGCCCATTCGTCGAACACCAGCACCGGCCGCCCGTCCAGCCAGGCATTGACCAGTGCCAGGCGCTTGCGCTGGCCGGTCGATAGGTCGGTAGTGGTAAAGGCTCCATCGCGCACGCTCACCTTGTGGGCGATTTCCAGTCTCTCCAGGTAGCGCGTGGCATCGCTGGGCAGGCTGTGTTCGTGCTCGGGCAAGTCGTCGAACAGGTAGTAGTCGGCGAACACCGTGGTGAACAGCTGGCGATAGTCATCCAGCCCCTCCGGGCCGACGGCCTTGCCGTTCAGGCGCACTTCGCCGCGTTGCGGGGTGTACAGGCCCAGCAGCAGCTTGATCAGCGAAGTCTTGCCGCAGCCGTTCTCGCCAACGATGAACAGGATCTCGCCCGGCTCGATGCTCAGGTTCACCGGCCCGACGCGGAACGGCTCGTTGCCGTCCACCGGCGGGTAGGCGTACTCGACGTTGTGCAGCTCCAGGTGCGCGCTGGCCGGGGCGGCGCGCTTGACCGGCGGCTCCAGCAGCAGGTGCGGCTCGGGCGAGGAGAAGCGCTCGGACAGGTCGGCAATGCGGCGGAACGCCACCTGGGCGCGGCCGAGGATCGGCAGGTTGCCGATCAAGGTTTCCAGCGGGCCTTTCATGTACAGCAGCACCAGCACGAAGCCGCTCATCACCGCCGGGTCGTTGCTCGGCCATAGCGATTGCAGGGCCAGGGTCAGGCCGATGACCACGAAGAACAGCATCGACCCCAGGCTCTTGGCCGCGACGAAGATGTTGATGGCGCGGATATGGGTGTTGGCGATGAAGTCGGCGGTGCCCTGGATGTTGCGGGTCAGCATGGCATGGCGGCGACGACGGTCGATGCGCAGCTCCTTGGCGCCCTCGGCGATGGCCGAGTAGTGCTTCTGCAGGTTGTCTTCGGCATCGCGGGCAGCGTTGAAACCGGCCACGCCTTTCTGCCTGGCCACGTACTGAATGCCACTGCCGATGCCGATGGCCGCCAGGGTGATGAGGAAGATCGGCCACGACAGCCAGGCCAGGTAGGCCATGCAGCCAGTCACGGTGGTGAGCGAGATGGCCAGCGGGGCGAAAGCGAAGGCAAAGTCGCTGATGGTGTCGACGTCGCGGGTCAGCACCGGGATCAGGCGGTGGGTGCGGTAGCGCTCGATCTGCTCGATCGGCGCCGACAGCACCTTGGCGCCGAGGTCCTTGCGCAGCCTGGCGATGACTTTCTGCCCAACGTAGTTGGTGCCGCTGTCGGCTGCCACGCTGCTGACCAGGGCCAGCACGCACAGGCCGGCGAAGGCCAGGATCACGCCCTGGCTCATGCCGCCGGCGGCATGCAGGCCCTGGTTGACGGTGGCCAGTAGGGCGGTCACGGCCAGGCCGCCGAGCATGCCCAGCAGCACCGAGACGATTACCGCCGGGCGGTAGGGTTTCAGCAGGCCCAGCAATTCGCGGATGGCCCCGGGGGAGGAGGTTTTCATGAAGCGTGATCTCGCTGGTGAGGTAGGGGCGGGTCAGCTGCCGAGGGTCAGGGAGCCTTTCATCAAGGTGCTGTGGAAAGGGAACGAGCAGTAGAAGCTGTACGCGGTACCTGCCTTCAGCGATCGGGTGTCGAGGCTGACGCTGTCTGTTTCACCGCCGCCGATCAGGCGGGTGTGAGCGATCACCCTGGTGTCGCCGGGCTTAACGTAGTCCAGCGCTTCGCCGGCTTTCTGGCCGTCGTCCAGCACGCCTTGCATGTCGGCCTGGGTACTCAGCACCCAGTTGTGGCCCATCACGTTCTTCGGCATGGCGCCAGGGTGGGTGAGCGTGACGGTGAACACGGCGCAGGCCTTGGGCACGGTGATGGTGGCCTTGTCGAAGGTCATCTGGTCGGTGCCATGGATTTCCACGGCGCATGGCTCTGCCGACCACGCGGCAGGGGCCACGGCGAGCAGGGCGAGGAGCAGGAGCTGGCGAGTCATGTACGGTTCCTGGGCGATAGAAGGGTGCACATCGTTCAGACGAACCGGCGCGTGCCAGCTTTACCTGTGTGTGTGGCCCTGGTGAATTTCCCCATGGCCCGCTCGTTCATCTAGTCAGGCGCCGACATGGCGCACATCCCGATTTCGCCGCCTATGCGGCCCTGGCTTGAGGTGACCGGACATGAGTGAACTGCTGAGCTTTGCGATCGAACCGCTGGACGCCGCGCGCGGCAACCTGCCGCTGCTGGTGCGCGCGCCGGAGCCGGGTATCGACCTGCTGGAAGCCTTTGCCGATTTGCAGTCGCTGGTGGACCAGCACTTGCTGCAGGCCGGCGGCATTCTGTTTCGCGGGTTCGAGGTGGGTGGCGCAGAGGCTTTCCGCCAGTTCGCCGCTTCCTTCGGCCACCCGCTGCTCAACTACGAGTTTGGCTCCACCCCGCGCAGCAACGTGACCAAGGGCGTGTACACATCCACCGAATACCCAGCGCACCAGAGCATCCCTCTGCACAACGAGCAGGCCTATACCCTGGAATGGCCGATGAAGATCTGGTTCTACAGCGTGATCCCCGCCGAGACCGGTGGCGAGACGCCGATTGCCGACAGCCGCGAGGTTTACCGGCGCATGCCGGCGCGCATTCGTGAGCGGCTGGTGGAGAAGGGGCTGATGTATGTGCGCAACTACGGCAACGGCCTTGATGTGGAATGGTCGCAGGTGTTCAACACTGAAGACCCGCGCCAGGTCGAGGCCTATTGCCGGGCGCATGCCATCGAGTGCATCTGGAAGGATGACGGCGAATTGCGCACCCGCCAGCGCTGCCAGGTGGTGGCGCGCCACCCGGTGACCGGGGAGGATGTGTGGTTCAACCAGGCGCATCTGTTCCATGTGTCGAACCTGCAGCCAGAGGTTCGCGAGTCGTTGATGGACATCGTCGAGGAAGAGGACCTGCCGCGTAACGTGTACTACGGCGACGGTACGACCATCGAGGATTCGCTGCTCGATGAAGTGCGTGGGGTGCTGGACGAATGCACTATCAGCTTTCCGTGGCAGGAAAACGATGTGCTGATGTTGGATAACATGCTCGCTGCGCATGCGCGGTCGCCGTTTACCGGCAAGCGCAAAGTGGTGGTGGCGATGGCGCAGGGGTATAGCGAGGTGTTGGGCTGACAGGTGTATGCCTTGGGTTTTGCAGCGCCTGTGAGATCGAGCGCCGCCCGCGCGGCGCTTGATCTCATAGGCGCTGAACCTGTCATGGCGAACACCTGTCAGCCCTGACGCATTCTCAAGACATGCCCCCAGCAACCTACAACAATCCCAGACTCTTCCTACGCCTCGGGACTGGCAACTCCACCCCCTGCGAAATACCCTACAACCTCTGTCGACACGCGTCTGATTGTTCCTGCAAATGCCGCACTCTAGGCTTTGCCCGTCGCTGACGGTTCAGCGATCGGGTGTGGAAACCTGCAGCAAGCATTTCAGGTTATGTCGTTCATGGCGGCTGTACCCGGGAGGCCTCGTGCCTACCGAGTTTTCCTTGAATGCACTCGGGTTTCCACCCCGTGTACAGCCGCCACCCTTCCTGTGGAAACGGAAGAGGCGGTCACCGAGCATTCAGGAAAACCAATGACCGATGAAACCAAAACCACCCCCGGTGTCACCTACTTCTACCAAGGCGAAGGCCAAACCCATCCGCTGTTCCGTATCGCTGAGGGCATCCCCTGCCGCAGCGCCCGGGAGCAAGCCTCGGAACTGATGGGCTATGCACGCGACTTGTCACTGACCGGTTTGATGGACGGCGATCAGCAGATGCTCTGGGCTTCGCATTACTTCGCAGCCATGGCCAAGGCGCTGCTGGATGATGCCGAGTTGGGTTTGCTGCGCTGATCCTTGTATTGGTTGGGCTGGCCCTTTCGCGGCTAAAGCCGCTCCTACAGGGATTGTGCATGCCTCAGGTTAAGCAGAATGCCTCAGGGTATGCACAACTCCTGTGGGAGCGGGCGTGCCCGCGAACACGGGCGAAGCCCGTGCCATCCATCGCGCTGCCTGCTTCGCGGGTAAACCCGCTCCCACAGGTACTGTACTGACACTGAGGTCGGTGATGACCCTGTGGGAGCGGGTTTACCCGCGAAGAGGCCCGTCAAGGCGACTCCCCAAGCCCAGGAATCCTCCACTAAATCAGCCCCCCACACCTTCGTCTGACAGTTACCGCTCGACTGCCAGGACACCGCTCGACATGAATGCCGACCAAACGCTCAAGCTCGCCCGCCGCTTCATCGAACTCAGCCCCGACAAGCGCCGCCTGTTCCTCAAGGCGCTGCAGGGCGAGGGCATGGATTTTTCCGTGCTGCCGATTGCGCCCGGGGTGGAGGTGGCCGAGCGTGATCAGCTGTCGTACGCCCAGCGGCGCATGTGGTTCCTCTGGCAGCTCGACCCGCAAGGTGCAGCGTACAACCTGCCCATGGCCGTGCGCCTGACGGGCCCGCTGGACCTGGCCGCCCTGCAGCACGCCTTCGATGCCCTGGTGGCCCGCCACGAAACCCTGCGCACCCGCTTCGTCGCCGACGGCGATGACGTGCGCCAGCAGGTCGATGCCAGCGCTGCTCCGTTGCAGCTGCACCAGGATGACCTGGCCGGCCTGGGCGAAGGCGCCCGTCAGGCCGCCATCGAAACCATCGCCGAAGCCGAAGCCCTGGCCCCCTTCGATCTGGCCAGCGGCCCGCTGCTGCGTGTGCGCCTGCTGCAACTGGCGGCACAGGAGCACATCCTGCTGCTCACCCTGCACCACATCGTCGCCGACGGCTGGTCGATGAACGTGCTGATCGACGAATTCCTGCACCTGTACGACGCCGCCGTGGCCGGCAGCGAAGCCCGCCTGGAACCGCTGCCGATCCAGTACCGCGACTACGCCCTGTGGCAGCGCAGCTGGCTCCAGGCCGGTGAGCAGGAGCGCCAGCTGGCCTACTGGCAGGCGCGCCTGGGCGACGACCATTCGCCGCTGGAACTGCCACTGGACCGCAGCCGCCAGGGCCGCCCCAGCTATCGCGGCGCACGTCACGAGTTCCCCATCGCTGCAGATGTTGCCGAACGCCTGCGCGGCCTGGCACGCAAACATAACGTCACCCTGTTCATGGTCCTGCTGGCAGCCTTCAAGCTGCTGCTGCAGCGCTACAGCGGGCAGTTGGCGATCCGTGTCGGCGTGCCCATCGCCAACCGCAACCGCGCCGAAAGCCAAGGGCTGATCGGCTGCTTCATCAATACCCAGGTACTGCACACCGAAATCGACCCGCTGCTGGACATCACCGGCCTGCTCCAGCGCGTGCGCGAAACCGCCGTAGGCGCGCAAAGCCACCAGGACCTGCCGTTCGAGCAACTGGTCGAAGCCCTGGACCTGCCGCGCAGCAGCGAGAGCCCGCTGTTCCGTGTGCTGTTCAACCACCAGGCGCAGGTGGCGGACGTGCAAGCCATCGAGACCCGCTCCGGCCTGAGCCTGGCGCCGGTCGTGCTGGCAAAGCACAGCGCCCGCTTCGACCTGGCGCTGGATACTCATGAGCGAGCGGGGCAGCTGCACGCAGCGTTCACTTATGCGACCGACGTATTCGATACGGCCACCGTCGAAGCCCTTGGCGAACAGTGGCTTGCCCTGGTACAGGCATTGGCCGACGAAGCGGGTGGCGCAGTCGGCGAGTTGCCAATGCCAGGCCTGGCCACAGCCATTGGCGCGCCTGCGCAGGCTGACGCAACGCTGCTGGTTCACCAGCGTTTTGCCTCGGCCGCCAGCCGCCACCCCGAACGCACGGCGGTGATGGCTGCGGGCGAGCAGGCCAGCTTCGCCGAGCTCGATGCCCGCGCCGAGGCCATTGCAGGTTGGTTGGCGGAGGCCGGTGCAGGGCCGGACACACTGGTCGGCGTGCTGGCCGACCGCAGTGTCGGCATGCTCGCCAGCATCCTCGGCGTACTCAAGGCCGGTGGCGCCTACCTGCCGCTGGAGCCCGAGCAGCCGACCGAACGCCTGGCCTACATGCTTGCCGACAGCGGCACGCGCCTGGTACTGGCGCCCGGTAACTGGCAGGCCGAACTGCCCGAGGGCGTGCAGTGCCTGGACTGGGCGCAAACCGGCAACGGTAGCGCCGCCCGCATCGCCCCGGCGCCGGCCAACCTGGCCTACGTGATCTACACCTCCGGCACCACCGGCCAGCCCAAGGGCGTGGCGATCAGCCACGGCGCCCTCGCCAACTACGTAGAAGCCATAGCCGCGCGCCTGCCGGTCGAGCGTATCGGCAGCATGGCTCAAGTCTCGACCCCGGCTGCCGACCTTGGCCACACCATGCTGTTCGGCGCCCTGTGCGGCGGCCACACGCTGCATTTGCTGCTACGCGAGCAGGTGCTGGATGCCGAAGGCTTTGCCGCCTACCTGGCCGAGCACCAGGTAGACGCGCTGAAGATCGTACCGTCGCACCTGGAAGCCATGTTGGTGGCTGGCCGCTCGGCGTTGCCCGCGCAGTGCCTGGTGCTCGGTGGCGAGGCCATCAGCCCGAGCCTGCTGGGCAAGGTCCGCAACCTGGCCCCGGCGCTGAAGGTGTTCAACCACTACGGCCCGACCGAGACCACCGTCGGTGTGCTGGTCGCCGAACTGAACGAGCAGGCCAGCCTCGGCCAGCCACTGGCCAACACCCGCGTCGCGGTGCTCGACCGCTGCCTGCAACCCCTGCCGGCCAAGGCGAAAGGCGAGCTGTACATCGGTGGCGCCGGCCTGGCCCGTGGCTACCTGAACCGCCCGGCACTTACCGCCGAGCGCTTCGTCCCCGACCCGAATGGCAGCCACGGCCAGCGCCTGTACCGCAGCGGTGACTGGGTACGCCAAGGCAGCGACCTGCAGTTCGCCGGGCGCATGGATGGCCAGGTGAAGATCCGTGGCTATCGCGTGGAACTGGCCGAAATCGAAAACCAGCTGCGTGCCCTGGGCGGTGTCACCAACGCCCTGGTCCGCGTGCATGGCCAGGCGCCGCAACTGCAACTGGCTGCCTGGCTGGTGCCGAGCCAGATGCCGGTCGACAGGCTGGCCTGGCAGGAATCGATCCGCGCCAGCCTCAAGAGCCTGCTGCCCGAGCACATGGTGCCGACCCACCTGATGGTGCTGGAGCACCTGCCGGTCACGGTCAACGGCAAGGTCGATGTCAAGGCGCTGCCGGAGCCCGTCGCCACCCAGGTGGCCTATCAGGCGCCGCAGACCCCACTGCAAACGCAATTGGCACAGATCTGGGCGCAAGTCCTGCAAGTGCCGCAGGTAGGCCTGGGCGACAACTTCTTTGCCCTTGGCGGCCATTCGCTGCTGGCCACCCAGGCGGTATCGCGGATACGCAAGCAACTGGGCCTGGATATCCCGCTGCGCAGCCTGTTCGACACCGTCGACCTGCAGGCCTTTGCCCAGGCAGTGGCCGAAGGCGAGCAGGGCGCCGGCCTGGACATCGAGATCCTCGACCGCCAGCAACCGCTGCCGGTGTCCCGCTCGCAAAACCGCCAGTGGCTGTTCTGGAAGCTCAACCCCGAAAGCCTGGCCTACAACACGCCGATGGCCGTGCGCATGCAGGGCCACCTCGACCACTGTGCAGTGCAGGCTGCACTGGATGCCTTGGTAACTCGCCACGAGTCGTTGCGCACGGTGTTCGTCGAGGCCGACGGCGTACCCTGGCAGCGCATCCTGCCGGCCACCACGGTAGCGATCGGTTTCGAAGACCTCAGCGGCCAGGGCCACGCCGCGCAGATGCGCAAGCTGGAAGCAGAAGCCTTCGTCCCGTTCGACCTGGAGCACGGCCCCCTGCTGCGCGCGCGGCTGTTCAAGGTGCATGAGCAGGAGCACCTGTTGTCGCTGACGTTGCACCATATCGTCTCCGATGGCTGGTCGATGAGCCTGCTGGTGCGCGAGTTCGCCGCCGCCTACAACGCCGCCGCCACGGGCCAGACGCAAACCATCGAACCATTGCCGGTGCAGTACGCCGACTTCGCCGCCTGGCAGCGCAAGTGGTTGGCCGAGGGGCAGATGCAGGCGCAGATCGACTACTGGAAGGCCCGCCTGGAAGACGACTTCGAAGTGCTGGAACTGCCTGCCGACCGCATTCGCCCGCAGGTCAGAAGCTACCAGGGCAGCCGCTTCGACGTGCGCCTGCCACAGGCCCTCACCGAGCGCCTGCGAGCCCTGGCGGTGGCATCCAACGCCACGCTGTTCCATGTGTTCCTGGCGGCCTATGCGATCGTGCTGTCGCGCTACAGCCGCAAGGACACGCTCAACATCGGCGTGCCGGTCACCAACCGCAACCGTCTGGAACTGGAAGGGCTGATCGGCTTCTTCATCAACGTGGTGGTGGCCCGTATCAGTGTCGATGGCAGCCAGCCTTTCCCGCAGTTGCTGGCGGCGATCAAGGAAACTACCTTGCAGGCCCAGGCCAACAAGGATGTGCCGTTCCTCGAAGTAGCCGAGGCCCTGTACCCCGATCGTGCTCAAGGTGTGAACCCGTTCTTCCAGGTGCTGTACAACCACCTGCGCGACCTTGGCGAGCAGGTGTCCGGCGATGCCCTGCACGGCCTGCGGGTCAAGGAAGTGGACCTGCTGGAGCCGGGCGCGCAGTACGACATCTCGCTCAACACCCTGGAACGCACCGATGGCGTAACCGCCTCGTTCAACTATTCCACCGACCTGTTCGATGCCGCACGTATCGAGCGCATGGCCGGGCATTGGCAGGCACTGCTGCACGCCATCTGCGCCGAACCGCAGCGCTGCATTGCCGAGCTGGACTTCCTTGGCAGTGCCGAACGCCAGCAGCTGACCTACGGCTGGAACCCGGCATCCCAGGCTGGCAGCGGCTTGTGCGCACACCAGTTGCTGGAGCGCCAGGCGCGTGAGCGGCCGGATGCACTGGCGCTGGTCTTCGATGACCAGCAGATGACCTACGCCGAACTGGACCGCAGCAGCAACCGGTTGGCCCAACGCCTGCGGGCGCTGGGCGTGGGGCCGGACTGCCTGGTCGGCGTGGCTGTCGAGCGTGGCTTGGGCATGGCCCTGGCGCTGATCGCCATTCACAAGGCGGGTGGCGCCTATGTGCCGCTGGACCCGGACTACCCGCAGGAACGCCTGGCCTACATGGTCGAGGACAGCAATATCGGCCTGCTGCTGGCCGATGCTCCTTCGCGTGAGCGCCTGCAACTGGGCAAGCAACTGCCCTGCGTGGTACTGGAGCCGGGCACCGAGTGGCTGCACGCCTGGCCCGCCGAACCGCTGGCCAACCTGGCGGCACCGCACAACCTCGCCTACGTCATCTACACCTCCGGCTCCACCGGCATGCCCAAGGGCGTGGCCATCGACCACCAGGCCCTGTCGCTGTTCTGCCAGGTGGCCGGCGACTATTCGCGCCTCAGCCCGGGCGATCGCGTGCTGCAGTTCGCCACCATCAGCTTCGATGGCTTCATCGAGCAGTTCTTCCCGCCGCTGGCCAAGGGTGCCTGTGTGGTGCTGCGCGACCTGCGGCTGTGGGACACCGCCACCCTGCTGGAGGAAATCAACCGCCACGGCGTGACCGTGGCCGACCTGCCGGCGGCCTACTGGCGGCTGCTGGCGCTGGAGCGCCGAGCCCCCGAGGCCTATGGCTGGCTGAAGCAGATTCACGTGGGGGGGGAGGCGGTACCGGAAGATGCCCTGCGCGCCTGGCTGGCCGACGGCCCGCCAGCGGTGCGCCTGCTGAATACCTACGGCCCGACCGAAGCCACCGTGGTCGCCACCACCTACGACTGCTCGCAGATGACCGTGGAGCAGGTCAGCCAGGGCGGCGTACCGATCGGCCGTGCCTTGCCGGGGCGTACCCTGCATGCCCTGGACGATGGCCTGGCGCCGACACCGGTGGGCGTGCCCGGCGAGCTGTTCATCGGCGGGGCAGGGTGCCTGGCGCGCGGTTATCACCAGCGGCCGTCACTCACCGCCGAGCGTTTCATCCCCGACCCGTTCGACCCGGTTGGCGGTGGCCGCCTGTACCGCACTGGCGACCTCGGCTGCTACGACGAAAACGGCCAGCTGGCCTATCGCGGCCGGGTCGACCACCAGGTGAAGGTGCGCGGCTTCCGTATCGAGCTGGGCGAGATCGAGCAGTACCTGCGGGCGCACCCGGACGTTCGCGAAGCCACAGTGCTGGCCATCGACCTGCCCAGTGGCAAGCAGCTGTGCGCCTATGCGGTGCCGGCCGAAGGCTACCGTGGCGATCTGCGCCAGGCCCTGAAGCAGTACCTCAAGGCCAGCCTGCCGGACTACATGATCCCGGCCTACCTGGTGACCCTGCCGAGCATGCCGCTGACCCCCAGCGGCAAACTCGACCGCAAGGCCCTGCCGCTGCCCGACCCGAACCAGCCGCAGCATGACTACCAGGCGCCGCAGAGCGAGCGGCAGCAGCAGCTGGCGAGCATCTGGGCGCAGTTGCTCAACGTTGCCCGGGTCGGCCTGAACGACAACTTCTTCGAGCTGGGCGGCCACTCCTTGCTGGCGGCCCAGGCCGTGTCGCGGATCAACGTCGAGCTGGGGCTGGACATCCCCCTGCGGCTGATCTTCAGCCACCCGGAACTACGCGCGTTCGCCCAGGCACTGGACGAGCAGGGCCTGTCGCTCTCCGACGATGGCCTGAGCGATATCGAACAAATGATGAATGCATTCACAGAGGCCTGACATGGAACTTACTGCCGCACAACGCATCGCCCAACGTTTCGTTGGCCTCCCCGTGGAGCAACGCCAGCAGATCCTGGAAAAGATGCAGGCCACCGGGCAGAGCTTCCGCCTGCTGCCCATCGTGCCCGCGCGCCAGGGCCTTGCGCGCATTCCGCTGTCGTACGCCCAGCAACGCCTGCTGTTTCTCTGGCAGCTGGAGCCCGACAGCCCGGCCTACAACGTGCCCATGGCGGTACGCCTGAAGGGCGAGCTGGACCAGGCGGTGCTGCAACAGGCACTGGATGCACTGGTGCAACGCCACGAATCGCTGCGCACGCGCTTTGCCTCGGAGGAGGGCGAGTTCTACCAGGAAATCCTCGAGCACTGCCCGCTGGCGCTGGAACGGGTGATGTTCGACGGTGCCGTCGATGAGGCAGCGCTGAGCGTGGCCGTGGACGCGGCTCTCAAGCAGCCCTTCGACCTGCTGACCGGTCCGCTGCTGCGGGTGACCCTGCTGCGCGTGGCCGCCGATCACCACGTGCTGGCGCTGAGCATGCACCACATCATCTCCGATGGCTGGTCCAGCGATGTGCTGGTGCAGGAATTCATCCGGCTGTACAGCGCCCTGGCCGAAGGCCGGCAGGCTGAGTTGCCGGCGCTGCCGATCCAGTACGCCGACTACGCCATCTGGCAGCGCGCCTGGCTCGAGGCCGGTGAAGCGCAGCGCCAGTTGGCCTACTGGCAGGCCCAGCTGGGCGACGAGCAGCCGGTGCTGAGCCTGCCGCTGGACTTCGAGCGCCCGGCCACGCCCAGCCAGCGTGGCGCGGTGGTGCGCGTGGACATAGGCGCCGAGCAGGCCGAGGCCCTGCGCAGCCAGGCGCGCAAGGGTGGCCACACGTTGTTCGTGCTGGTACTGGCCGCAATGGCGGTTGTGTTGTCGCGTTACAGCGGCCAGGCCGATATCCGCATCGGTGCCCCGAATGCCGGGCGCAACCGCAAGGAGCTGGAAGGCCTGATCGGCTTCTTCATCAATACTCAGGTTTTGCGTGTGCAGGTGGACGAGCGCGCCACCTTCGCCACGTTGCTGGAGCAGGTCAAAGACGTGATAGGCGGCGCCCAGTCGCACCAGGAACTGCCGTTCGAGCACCTGGTCGATGCCTTGCTGCCCGAGCGCAACCTGGCCCACAACCCGCTGTTCCAGTTCAAGATCAACCAGCACGTGGCCGCCAGCGATGCAGGGCGCAAGCGCCTGGGCGCGCTGGAGGTGGAAGGCTTTGCCCGTGACGGCGGCGACGCCCGCTTCGACCTGGCGTTCGACTTCTCCGACAAGGCCGACGGCATCGAAGGCTACTTCACCTACGCCACCGACCTGTTCGAGCAGGCCACCATCGAACGCATGGCCGCTTCGCTGCGCCAGGTGCTGGATGCGCTGGCCCGCGACCCGCAGCAGGCGATCGTCGACAGCCCGCAAATGGCGACGCTGCTGCCAGCAGCCATGCAGGCCTACCCGCATGGCGACTTCCTCGCTTTGTGGCGCCAGGCAATGGCGCAAGGCCAGGCCCACGGCGGTGTGCGTGCCGGTGACCGGTTCATGACCCAGGCCGGGCTGGAGGCGGCGTCCAACCGCCTGGCCGACTACCTGCGCCAGCGCGGCGTCGGTGTCGGCAGCATCGTCGCCCTGATCCTGCCGCGCTCCATCGAGTGGGTCGGCGCCTTGCTGGCGGTGCTCAAGACCGGCGCCGCCTACCTGCCGCTTGACACCCAGCAGCCGCAGGAGCGCCTGCAACAACTGATTGCCGACAGTGGCGCCGCCGTACTTCTGCATGAGCCGGGCGACCAGCGCTTCGCCGGCCTGGACGGCGTGCAGCTGATTGCCTGCGATCACACCGCCTGGGCAACCTGCAGCGACAGCCCGGTCGAGGTAGCCATCGCCGCCGAACACCCAGCCTATCTGATCTACACCTCGGGCTCGACCGGCCAGCCGAAAGGCGTGCTGGTCAGCCACGGAGCGCTGGCCAGTTACACCCAGGCGGTGCTGGAACGCTTGCAACTGCCGGCCGAGGCCAGCATGGCGATGGTCTCCACCACCGCAGCCGACCTGGGCCACACCGTGCTGTTCGGTGCCTTGGCCTCGGGCCGCCTGCTGCACCTGCTGCCACAGGAACTGGCATTCGACCCGGATGGCTTCGCCAGCTACATGGCGCAGCACCAGGTCGGCGTGCTGAAGCTGGTGCCGAGCCACCTGCAAGGCTTGCTGCAAGCGGCCCGCGCCACCGATGTGCTGCCCGCCGAGGCGCTGATCCTGGGGGGTGAGGCATGCAGCTGGGGCCTGTTGGAAAAAATCCGCGAGCTGCGCCCGACCTGCCGGGTCATCAACCACTACGGCCCGACGGAAACCACAGTCGGCGTGCTCACCTTCGAGCCGGGGCAGCCGCTGCCAGGTTGCCGCACGGTGCCGGTCGGGCGCCCGCTGGGCAACGCCTGCGCCCAGGTGCTGGATGGCTACCTCAACCCGATGGCGGCGCAGGTGCCCGGTGAGCTTTACCTGGGCGGGCAAGGCGTCGCCCAGGGCTACCTGGGCCAGCCAGCGTTGACCGCCGAACGCTTCGTGCCGAGCGAGGGTGGTGCACGCCTGTACCGCACCGGCGACCGCGCGAGGCTGACTGCCGACGGCCTGGTCGAGTTCATCGGCCGTGCCGACGATCAGGTGAAGATCCGTGGCTATCGCGTGGAGCCGGGTGAAGTCGGCCGGGTAATGGCCGGTCTGCCCGGTGTCAGCGAGGCCGTGGTACTGGCCTTGCCATTGGAGGGTGACGCCGAGCGCTTGCAGCTGGTGGGCTACGGGGTGGCCGACGCAGGCGTGACCGTGCAGCAACTGCAGGCGCAATTGCAGGCGCGCCTGCCGGACTACATGGTGCCGGCGCAGATACTGCTGCTGGAGCGCCTGCCACTGACTGCCAACGGCAAGCTCGACAAGCGCGCCTTGCCGGCACCGGGCGCGGTCAGCCGTGGCTACGTGGCGCCGCAAGGTGATATCGAGGAAAAGCTGGCCGCCGTGTGGGCCGATGTGCTCAAGCTGGAGCAGGTCGGCAGCACCGACAACTTCTTCGAACTGGGCGGCGACTCGATCCTCAGCCTGCAGATCATCGCCCGGGCCAAACGCCAGGGCATCAGGATTACCCCCAAGCAGTTGTTCGAACAACAGACCATCGCCCAGCTGGCCCAGGTAGCCAAGCGCATCGAGGCCAAGCAAGCGGTTGCGGCCGCAGCCGTGGACACCGCCACCAGCGGTGAGGTGGCATTGCTGCCGGCCCAGGCGCGGTTCTTCGAGATGGAGATCGCCCAGCCGGCGCACTGGAACCAGTCGGTGCTGCTCAAGCCGGCCAGCCCGGTGCAGGAGCAACACCTGGAGGCAGCCCTGCGTGCCGTGGTCGAACAGCACGATGCCCTGCGCCTGCGCTTCAATCGTGGCGAAAGCCAGTGGCAGGCGCGCTTCCAGCCGTTGGCCAATGCACCACTGCTGCGCCAGCGCAACCTGGCCGCACTGAGTGAACTGGACGCCGCCGGCAACCAGGTACAGGCCAGCCTGAACCTGGAGCACGGGCCGCTGCTGCGTGCCGAACTGTTCGATTTCGCCGATGGCCAGCAGCGTCTGTTGCTGGTGGTCCATCATTTGGTGGTCGACGGCGTGTCGTGGCGGGTATTGCTCGAAGACCTGCAAGCGGCCTACCGGCAACTGCTGAACGGCCAGGCCGTGAGCCTGCCCGCCAAGACCACCTCGGTAAAAACCTGGGCCGAGCGCCTGGTCAGCCATGCCGGCAGCCCGGCGCTGCAAGCACAGCGGGACTACTGGCTGCAGGCCCTGGCCGGCGATAACGGCGAACTGCCGCGTGACAACCCGCAGGGCAGCCTGGCCAATACCCATGCCCGCACCGCCGCCACGCGGCTGGACGCCGAGCGCACCGCCAAGCTGCTGAAACAGGCCCCGGCGGCCTACCGCACGCAGATCAACGACCTGCTGCTGACCGCGCTGGCGCGTACCCTGTGCCGGTGGAGCGCAGGGGATAACGTGCAGGTACTGCTGGAGGGCCATGGCCGCGAAGACCTGTTCGACGAGCTCGACCTCAGCCGCACCGTGGGCTGGTTCACCAGCCTGTTCCCGGTGCGCCTCACACCCGGCCAGAACCTTGGCCAGTCGATCAAGGCGATCAAGGAGCAACTGCGCAGCGTGCCGGACAAAGGCCTCGGCTACGGCCTGTTGCGTTACCTCGGCGATGCTGAAGTGCGTGACCAGCTCGAGCGTGCCACCCAGGCCCGTGTCACCTTCAACTACCTGGGCCAGTTCGATGCCAGCTTCGATGCCGAGGCCGGCGCCCTGTTCACCCCGAGCGGGGAAAGCGCAGGCCGTACCCAATGTGCCGGCGCACAACTGGGCAACTGGCTGAGCATCACCGGCCAGGTGTACGGCGGCGAGCTGTTCCTGGAGTGGACCTACAGCGCCGACGTTCATCACCCGGCCACCATCGAGCAGTTGGCCCAGGCCTATGGGCAGGCGTTGGCAGAGCTGGTCGAGCACTGCTGCGATGCCCGGCACCAGGGCGTGACGCCGTCGGACTTCCCGCTGGCCGCGCTGACCCAGGCGCAACTGGACAGCTTGCCGCTGGAACCCAGGCAGATCGCCGATGTGTACCCGCTGTCACCCATGCAGCAGGGTATGTTGTTCCACACCCTTTACGACCAGCAGGCCGGCAACTACATCAACCAGCTGCGCGTGGATGTGGATGGGCTGGATGTACAGCGTTTCCAGCAGGCTTGGCAGGCCACGCTCGATGCCCACGACATCCTGCGCAGCGGTTTCATCCTGCAGGGCGAACTGGAGCAGGCCGTGCAGGTGGTACGCAAGGCCGTCGAACTGCCGTGCAGCGAGCACGACTGGCGTGGCCAGCCGGCGCTGGAGCAGGCATTGCAAGCCCTGGCCGAGGGTGAGCGCCAGCGCGGCTTCGACCTGTCTGCCGCGCCGCTGCTGCGCCTGGTACTGGTGCGCACGGGCGATACCCGCCATCACCTGATCTACACCAACCACCACATCCTCATGGACGGCTGGAGCACGTCGCGCCTGTTGGGCGAGGTGCTGCAGCGCTATGCCGGCCTGGCGCCGCAGGCACAGGCCACGCACTACCGCGACTACATCGCCTGGCTGCAGGGCCAGGACGCGGCAGTTGCCGAAGCCTTCTGGAAAGTTCAGCTTGCGGCCCTGGACGAGCCGACCCGATTGGCCCAGGCCATCGCCGGCAGCGCAGGCGCGAGCGGTAGCGGTCATGGCGACCACCGCCTGGCCTTCGACCCTGAGCAGACCGCGCGCATCGAAGCCTTCGCCCGGGCCAACCGGGTCACGGTCAACACCCTGGTGCAATCGGCCTGGCTGCTGCTGTTGCAGCGCTGCACCGGTCAGGCCAGCGTGTGCTTCGGCGCCACGGTCGCCGGCCGCCCGGCAGACCTGCCGGGCATAGAGGAGCAGATCGGCCTGTTCATCAACACCTTGCCGGTGATTGGCGCCCCGCGCGCCGAGCAGACCGTGGCCGAGTGGGTCGGCCAGGTGCAGGCCGGCAACCTGGCCGTGCGCGAGTTCGAGCACACGCCGCTGTACGACGTGCAGCGCTGGGCGGGGCAGGGCGGTGACGCCTTGTTCGACAGCATCCTGGTGTTCGAGAACTACCCGGTGGCCGAGGCGCTGCAACAGGGCGCGCCTGGTGGCCTGCGCTTCGGCGACGTGGCCGTGCAGGAGCAGACCAACTACCCACTGACCCTGGTGGTGGAGCTGGGAACGACGCTGTCGATGCAGTACAGCCACGACCGTGCGTTGTGGAGTGACGAGAACATTGGCCGCCTGGCTGGTTACTTTGCCAACTTGCTGCAGGCGCTGGTGGAGAATGCTGACGCGGTGGTTGGCGAGCTGCCAATGCTGGGACTGCCAGAACAGCAACAGATGGTCGAAGGCTGGAACGAAACCCAGGCGACATACCCGAAGGAGCGCAGCATTCACCAGCTGATCGAAGCCCAGGTACTCGCCACCCCGGACGCCCCGGCGCTGGTGTTTGGCGAGCAGACCCTGAGCTATGCCGAGCTCAACCGCCGTGGCAACCAGCTGGCGCACAAGCTGCGCGAGCAGGGCGTGGGCCCGGACGTGCTGGTGGGCATCGCCATGGAGCGCAGCCTGGAGATGGTCGTCGGCCTGCTGGGTATCGTGAAGGCCGGCGGCGCCTATGTGCCACTGGACCCGGAATATCCCCAGGACCGTCTGAGCTACATGTTCGAGGACAGCGGCATCGCCTTGCTGCTGACCCAGTCGCATCTGCACGAAGCCCTGCCGATCCCGGCCGGCCTGCGCAGCCTGGACCTGGATACCGAGAACTTGGACGGCTACAGCGATGCCAACCCGAACATCGATGTGGCCCCGCTGAACCTCGCCTACGTGATCTACACCTCTGGCTCCACCGGTCGCCCGAAGGGCGCTGGCAACAGCCATCAGGCGCTGGTCAACCGGCTGTGCTGGATGCAGAAAGCCTACGGCCTGGATGCCAGCGAC
>NZ_NEJU01000018.1:0-122229 GCF_002113295.1 Pseudomonas sp. B10(2017) | reverse complement strand
AACTCAGCAGTGAAACGATGCATCGCCGATGGTAGTGTGGGGTTTCCCCATGTGAGAGTAGGTCATCGTCAAGATTCATTTCGCAAAACCCCTATCTGCGTATGCAGGTAGGGGTTTTGTCTTTCTGGCCTACCAATCCCAGGCCTGCACCCCCGCTCTGTGGGAGCGGGTTCACCCGCGGACACCGGCAAAGCCGGTGCCATCCACCGCGTTGCCGGTTTCGCGGCGGTTCGATGCCTCGACTTGCCCGCTCCCATAACTCCCACAATTCGAGCCAGAACACTAGAATAGGCCCACGCACCTATTCAGAAGCGCTATATGCCCAATCCTGTCGAACCTGAAACCTTGGCCCAGTTGCCGCTGGACCAGCTTGTCGCCTGCCATGAATGCGACTTGCTGCTGCGCAAGCCTGTGCTCCAGCATGATGAGAAGGCCCAATGCCCGCGCTGCGGCTACGAGCTCTACGCCCATCGGCACAATGTGGTCAACCGCAGCCTGGCCCTGGTACTCACCGCCTTGCTGCTGTTTGTGCCTGCCAATTTCCTGCCGATCATGCAGCTGCACCTGCTTGGCCAGACATCGGACGATACCGTCTGGAGCGGCGTGCTGGGCCTGTACAACTCGGAAATGCGCGGTGTAGCTGTGGTGGTGTTCCTGTGCAGCATGGCCATCCCTCTGGCAAAACTGCTTTGTCAGCTGCTCGTGCTCCTGAGCATCCGCCTGAACGTGGGGCGTAGTTTCGGCCTGCTGTTCTACCGCATCTATCACCACTTGCGTGACTGGGGCATGCTCGAGGTCTATTTCATGGGCGTGCTGGTGGCCATCGTCAAGCTGGTGGACCTGGCCGAGCTGACTGTGGGCCTGGGGCTGTTCTGCTTCATCAGCCTGTTATTGATCCAGGTGTGGCTCGAGGTGGTGATGTCACCGCACCAGATCTGGAGTGCGCTATCGGGGGAGGACCTGCATGCGGGCGATTGATGCAGGCATTCTTGTCTGCAATGAGTGTCACGAGCTGAACAGGCAACAGCCAGACAGCACTTCACAAACCTGTACACGCTGCGGTGCCATCGTGCATGCCCGTCGGCCGAACAGCATCGCGCGTACCTGGGCGCTGCTGATTGCCGCGTCGATCCTGTATATCCCGGCCAACATGCTGCCGATCATGACTGTGAGCACCCTGGGCCAAGGCAGCCCCGACACGATCATGTCCGGCGTCATAACCTTGCTCAAGCATGGCATGGTGCCCATTGCTGCGGTGGTGTTCATTGCCAGTATCCTGGTGCCTACGTTCAAGCTGGTGGGCATCGGCTTGCTATTGTACTCAGTTCAGCGCCGGCAGCCGCTTTCGGCGCGGCAACGGATATTGATGTACCGCTTCATCGAATTCATTGGGCGCTGGTCCATGCTCGATATCTTTGTCATCGCCATCCTGGTGGCGGTGGTGAATTTCGGCCGAATAGCCAGTGTCGAAGCCAACCTGGGCGCTGTCGCCTTTGCAACTGTGGTGATCCTGACAATGCTTGCCGCTTTAACTTTCGATCCCCGACTGATTTGGGATAACACGGAGTCGGATGACGACCATGAGTGACCTGCCAACGGCTAAAACCCGCCCAGCCTCGAACTGGTCGGCCATATGGATCCTGCCTTTGATCGCCTTGATGATCGGTGGCTGGCTTGCATGGCAGGCTTATCGTGATGCCGGTGTGGAAATTGAAGTCCGCTTCGAGTCAGGCGAGGGTATCGTCGCCAACAAGACCGAGGTGATCTACAAGGGCATGCCTGTTGGCAAGGTCAAAAGCCTGGTGCTCGACGCCAAGGGTGATAACCAGGGGGTGATCGCCACCATCGAGATGAACAAGGCTGCCGAGCCTCACCTGACCAAAGGTACGCGTTTCTGGCTGGTAAAGCCGAGCGTCAGCCTGGCCGGTATTTCCGGCCTTGAAACACTGGTGTCAGGCAACTACATCGCCGTCAGCCCGGGCGAGGGGGAACGTACCAAGCGTTTTACCGCGTTGAAGGTGGCGCCGCCGCTGTCGGATACTGAGCCGGGCCTGCACCTTACCCTCAAGGCCGAGCGGCTGGGGTCGCTCAACCGTGACAGCCCGGTGTTCTACAAGCAGATCCAGGTTGGCCGGGTGAAAAGCTACCGCCTGTCCGAGGACCAGAGCACTGTCGAAATCAAAGTCTTCATCGAGCCGGCCTATGCCAGCCTGGTGCGCAAGCACACGCGTTTCTGGAATGCCAGCGGCGTCAGCATAGATGCCTCGCTCTCGGGCGTGAAAGTGCGTAGCGAATCGCTGTCGAGCATTGTTGCCGGTGGTATCGCCTTTGCCACGCCGGAACACCGCAAGGACAGCCCACCTACCGACTCGAACCTGCCGTTCCGTCTGTATGAGGACTTTGATGCGGCCCAGGCCGGTATCCGGGTAAAGGTGAAATTGAGCGATTACGAGGGCCTGCAGGCGGGCCGTACACCGGTCATGTACAAGGGCATCCAGGTGGGCTCGCTCAAAGCCCTGACAATGGCAGACAACCTGGCCAGCGCATCGGCCGAGCTTACGCTGGACCCGTTGGCCGAGGATTATCTGGTCGAGGGCACGCAGTTCTGGGTGGTCAAACCGTCGATTTCCCTGGCGGGTATCACCGGCCTGGAGGCGCTGGTCAAGGGTAACTACATCGCCATTCGCCCAGGTGACAAGGGGGCGCGGCCAGAGCGTGAGTTCGAAGCCCGCGCCAAGGCGCCGCCGCTCGACCTCAAGGCGCCAGGCCTGCACATGGTGCTGTTCGCCGACACCCTGGGTTCGCTGGAAGTCGGTAGCCCGGTCATGTACCGCCAGGTGAAGGTGGGTAGCGTGCAAAGCTACCAGTTTGCCCGCAACAGCAATCGCATCCTGATCGGTGTGCATATCGAGAAGGAATACGAAAAGCTGGTCAACGGTTCGTCGCGCTTCTGGAACGTCAGTGGTATCACCCTTACGGGCGGTCTGTCGGGTATAAAGATCAAGAGTGAATCACTGCAGACCCTGATGGCTGGTGGTATCGCGTTCGACACGCCACGGCCCGATGTTCCGCTCAAGCGCCACATCCCACGCTTCCGCCTGCATGACAGCCAGGACGCGGTCAACCGCGCAGGTACGTTGATCACCATTCGTGTGGACCGTGCCGACGGCCTCAAGCCAGGTACGGCAATTCGCTTCCGCGGCCTGGATGTGGGCAGCATCGAGAGCGTCGACCTGACCGATGACTTGCAGGCGGTGCTGCTGCGGGCGCGCATTACCGAAGCGGCGGATCGAATCGCCCGCGTCGGTACGCAGTTCTGGGTGGTCAAGCCCGCCTTTGGCCTGGTGCGCACGCAGAACCTCGACACCTTGGTGGGCGGGCAGTATCTGGAGGTGCAGCCGGCTGCCAAGGACCGTGGCCCGCAGCGCGATTTCATCGCCTTGGCCGACGCCCCGCAGGTGGCAGGGCCTGAAGTCGGCCTGCCGTTGACGCTGAGCGCCCCGCGCCGTGGCTCGATCAAGCCGGGCGTGCCGGTGACCTACCGTGAGGTTGCGGTGGGCAAGGTTACGGGCTTCGAGTTGGGCCAGAGCGCTGACCGCGTGTTGATCCATATCCTGATCGAACCGCGCTATGCGGCCCTGGTGCGCAGCGGTAGCCGCTTCTGGAACAGCAGCGGCTTCGGTTTCGACTGGGGGCTGTTCAAGGGGGCTACGGTGCGTACCGAGTCGGTTGAGACCATGATCGACGGCGGTATCGCCTTTGCCACGCCGGATGGTGAGCAGATGGGCAACCCGGCACGGCCGCAGCAGACGTTCGCCTTGTTCGACAAGGCCGAGGATGAATGGCTGCAGTGGGCGCCGAAGATTCAGATAGCCAAGTGATGTGGAGGCAGGGCTGCCAAGTGCAGCCTTGCGCTTTTCCGTAGGAGCAGCCTTGTGCTGCGAATGGGCTGCGTAGCAGCCCCGACAATGTCCGCTGTCAGCTGAAGCCTGGGGCTGCTATGCAGCTCATTCGCAGCACAAGGCTGCTCCTACAAAAAGCCGATCGTAATCAACTGGGCGGGATGCTTGCACAAATCGCAGGCAACAAAAAGCCGACCCTGGGGTCGGCTTTTCGACTAGCACGTCGCTTAGGCAGCTGCAGCTTCTTTCAGCGCCTTGATGTGGCCATTCAGACGGCCTTTGTGACGAGCAGCCTTGTTCTTGTGGATGATGCCCTTGTCGGCCATACGGTCGATTACAGGCACAGCCAGAACGTAAGCGGCTTGCGCTTTTTCGGCGTCTTTTGCGTCGATGGCTTTGACTACATTCTTGATGTAGGTGCGGACCATGGAACGCAGGCTGGCGTTGTGGCTGCGACGCTTCTCAGCCTGTTTTGCACGTTTCTTGGCGGAAGGTGTGTTGGCCACCGTCGAGCTCCTCGAAAGACTTTAGGTAAATAGCAAACAAAATAGGCCGCGAATCATGCCGATCAGTCGAACGGATGTCAAGGCCACCTGCAAGGTTCCGCCGAGCGGTGCGCCAACAAGAGGGAAATATTCCTTTCTGCTGCGCGACCTGTAAACTCGGGAATTTTTGGCTCCCCTGCGAAGGCGCGGGAGTATCGCACATTCGGACGCTGTCTGGCAGCGTCCTCTGGCCTTGGCGTGAATCTTTTCGATGAACCTGCTCAAATCCCTGGCTGCGGTAAGCTCGATCACCATGATTTCGCGGGTGCTGGGCTTTGTCCGCGACACCATCCTGGCGCGTGTTTTCGGTGCCGGCATCGCCACCGATGCCTTCTTCATCGCCTTCAAGCTGCCCAACCTGCTGCGGCGCATCTTCGCCGAGGGCGCGTTTTCCCAGGCCTTCGTGCCAATCCTGGCCGAATACAAGACCCAGCAAGGCGAGGAGGCGACCCGCACCTTCGTCGCCTATGTCAGCGGCCTGCTGACCCTGGTTCTGGCGCTGGTGACCGCCATCGGCATCCTGGCGGCGCCGTGGGTGGTGTGGGCGACCGCACCAGGTTTTGTCAACAGCGCCGAGAAATACGAGCTGACCACCGCCCTGTTGCGCGTGACTTTTCCTTATATATTGCTGATCTCGCTGTCGTCCCTGGCCGGAGCGATCCTCAATACCTGGAACCGTTTCTCGGTGCCGGCCTTTACCCCGACCCTGCTGAACGTGGCGATGATCGCCTTCGCCGTGCTGCTCACGCCGAATTTCGACCCGCCGATCATGGCCTTGGCGTGGGGCGTGCTGGCGGGCGGCCTTGCGCAGTTGCTGTACCAGCTGCCAGCGCTGAAGAAGATCGGCATGCTCGTGCTGCCACGCCTGAACTTGCGTGATGCCGGTGTGTGGCGGGTGCTCAAGCAGATGCTGCCGGCGATCCTCGGGGTGTCGGTGAGCCAGATCTCGCTGATCATCAATACCATCTTCGCCTCCTTCCTGGTGGCCGGTTCGGTGTCGTGGATGTACTACGCCGACCGCCTAATGGAGCTGCCTTCCGGCGTGCTGGGCGTGGCCCTGGGCACCATTCTGCTGCCTACCCTGGCCAAGACCTACGCCAACAAGGACCGCGAGGAGTACTCGCGTATCCTCGACTGGGGCCTGCGCCTGTGCTTCCTGCTGGTGCTGCCCTGCACCCTGGCCCTGGCCATCCTCGCCGAGCCACTGACCGTGGCGCTGTTCCAGTACGGCAAGTTCACTGCCGTCGACGCAGCCATGACCCAGAAAGCGCTGATTGCCTACTCCGTGGGCTTGCTGGCGATCATTCTGGTCAAGGTACTGGCACCCGGCTTCTATGCACAGCAGAATATCCGTACACCAGTGAAGATCGCGGTATTCACCCTGGTCTGCACCCAACTGTTCAACCTGGCCCTGATCGGCCCGCTTGCGCATGCCGGCCTGGCCTTGGCGATCAGCCTGGGGGCCTGCCTGAACGCCGGCCTGCTGTTCTGGAAGCTGCGCAGCCAGCAGCTGTTCCAGCCGCAGCCAGGCTGGGCGATGTTCCTGCTCAAGCTTGTGCTGGCGGTGGGGCTGATGTCGGCGGTGTTGCTGGCCGGCATGCATTACCTGCCGGCCTGGGAACAGGGCAACATGCTCGAGCGCCTGTTGCGCCTTGGGGTTCTGGTACTTGCGGGCGTCGTGACCTATTTCGGCTGCCTGTACCTGTGCGGCTTCCGGCCTCGGCATTTCGCCCGCAAGGCTTTGCACTAAGGCATCGGGCGGGTCAGGCGTCGGTTTTTCGCATTCCACGCCGCCCTTGGGCGCTGCTGCCTGTCACCGGCGCCCGGGTGTGGTTATAATCGGCCACTTTATGAGCAAGAAGCGCGTTATGCAGCTGGTTCGAGGTCTTCACAACCTGCGCCCCGAGCACCGGGGCTGTGTCGCCACCATTGGCAACTTCGACGGGGTTCACCGCGGCCACCAGGCGATCCTGGCGCGCCTGCGCGAGCGCGGCCAGGCCTTGGGCCTGCCGACCTGCGTGGTGATCTTCGAACCGCAACCACGCGAGTACTTCGCCCCCGATACCGCGCCGGCCCGCCTGGCGCGCCTGCGCGACAAGATCGAGCTGCTGGCGGCCGAGGGTATCGACCGGGTGCTGTGCCTGGCATTCAATCAGCGCCTGAGCAAGCTCAGTGCAGATGCCTTCGTCAAGGCCATCCTGGTCGACGGCCTGGGTGTGCGTCACCTCGAAGTGGGCGATGACTTCCGCTTCGGCTGCGACCGCGCCGGCGACTTCGCCTTTCTGGTCGAGGCCGGCGAGCAGTACGGCTTCACCGTCGAGGCTGCCAACACTGTGATCCAGGACGGCCTGCGGGTCAGCAGCACCGAAGTGCGCAATGCCCTGTCCGAAGGCAACTTCGAGCTGGCCGAGCACCTGTTGGGCCGCCCATACCGCATCACCGGCCGCGTGCTGCATGGCCAGAAGCTGGCCCGCCAGCTCGGCACACCTACCGCCAACATCCAACTCAAGCGCCGCCGCGTGCCGCTGTCCGGGGTCTACCTGGCCAGCATCGAAATCGACGGCAAGGCTTGGCCGGGTGTCGGCAACATCGGCGTGCGCCCCACCGTTGCCGGTGACGGGCGCCCGCACCTTGAGATTCATCTGCTGGACTATGCCGGCGACCTTTACGGCCGGCGCCTGACGGTGGAGTTCCACCACAAGCTGCGTGAAGAGCAGCGATTCGCCTCCCTGGAGGCGCTGAAGTCGGCGATCGATGCGGATATCGCCGCCGCACGTGCACATTGGCACGCTCAACCGCTAACGAAGAGCCTGAAATGACCGACTACAAAGCCACGCTTAACCTTCCGGACACCGCCTTCCCCATGAAGGCCGGCCTGCCTCAGCGCGAACCGCAGATCCTGCAGCGCTGGGACAGCATTGGCCTGTACCAGAAGCTGCGCGAAATTGGCAAGGATCGTCCAAAGTTCGTCCTGCACGACGGCCCGCCCTATGCCAACGGCAAGATTCACATCGGTCATGCGCTGAACAAGATCCTCAAGGACATGATCGTCCGTTCCAAGACCCTGGCCGGCTTCGATGCGCCGTATGTACCGGGCTGGGACTGCCATGGCCTGCCGATCGAGCACAAGGTCGAGGTCACTCACGGCAAGCACCTGTCCGCCGACCGTACACGCGAGCTGTGCCGCGAGTACGCCGCCGAGCAGATCGAAGGGCAGAAGACCGAGTTCATCCGCCTGGGCGTGCTGGGTGACTGGGACAACCCGTACAAGACCATGAACTTTGCCAACGAGGCCGGCGAAATCCGCGCCCTGGCCGAGATGGTCAAGCAAGGCTTCGTGTTCAAGGGCCTGAAAC
This sequence comes from Pseudomonas sp. B10(2017), assembly GCF_002113295.1. Classification (NCBI taxonomy): domain Bacteria; kingdom Pseudomonadati; phylum Pseudomonadota; class Gammaproteobacteria; order Pseudomonadales; family Pseudomonadaceae; genus Pseudomonas; species Pseudomonas sp. B10(2017). The sequence continues at coordinate 114,426 of NZ_NEJU01000018.1, read as the reverse complement.
CGGTGAACTGGTGCTTCGATTGCGGCTCGGCCCTGGCCGAGGCGGAAGTCGAGTACGCCGACAAGAAATCGCAGACCATCGACGTTGCCTTCCCGGTAGCCGACGAGGCCAAGCTGGCTGCTGCCTTCGGCCTTGCGTCGCTGGCCAAGCCGGCCGCCATCGTGATCTGGACCACCACCCCGTGGACCATCCCGGCCAACCAGGCGCTGAACATCCATCCGGAGTTCAAGTACGCCCTGGTCGACACCGGGGAGCGCCTGCTGGTTCTGGCCGAAGAACTGGTCGAGTCGTGCCTCAAGCGCTACAGCCTGGAAGGCTCGGTCATCGCTACCGCCCAGGGTTCGGCACTGGAACTGATCAACTTCCGCCACCCGTTCTACGACCGCCTGTCGCCAGTCTACCTGGCTGACTATGTCGAACTGGGTGCCGGTACCGGCGTGGTGCACTCCTCGCCAGCCTACGGTGAAGACGACTTCGTTACCTGCAAGCGCTACGGCATGGTCAACGACGACATCCTTACCCCGGTGCAGAGCAACGGCGTGTACATCGACTCGCTGCCATTCTTCGGCGGCCAGTTCATCTGGAAGGCCAACCCGGCCATCGTCGAGAAACTGAGCGAAGTCGGTGCGCTTATGCACACCGAAACCATCAGCCACAGCTACATGCACTGCTGGCGCCACAAGACCCCACTGATCTACCGCGCCACCGCGCAGTGGTTCGTGGGTATGGACAAGCAGCCGACCACCGGCGAGCCGCTGCGTGAGCGAGCACTGAAAGCCATCGAGGACACCAAGTTCGTCCCGGCCTGGGGTCAGGCGCGCCTGCATTCGATGATCGCCAACCGCCCGGACTGGTGCATCTCGCGTCAGCGCAACTGGGGTGTACCGATCCCGTTCTTCCTGCACAAGCAGACCGGCGAGCTGCACCCACGCACCGTCGAGCTGATGGAAGCGGTGGCCAAACGTGTCGAACAGGAAGGCATCGAGGCTTGGTTCAAGCTGGACGCCGCCGAACTTCTGGGCGCTGAAGCCGAGCAGTACGACAAGATCACCGACACCCTGGACGTGTGGTTCGACTCGGGTACCACCCACTGGCACGTGCTGCGTGGTTCGCACGACATCGGCCACGCCACCGGCCCGCGTGCCGACCTGTACCTGGAAGGTTCCGACCAGCACCGCGGCTGGTTCCACTCGTCCTTGCTGACCGGTTGCGCCATCGACGGCCACGCGCCGTACCGCGAGCTGCTGACCCACGGCTTCACCGTCGACGAGAACGGCCGCAAGATGTCCAAGTCGCTGGGCAACACCATCGAGCCGGAGAAGGTCAACAACACCCTGGGTGCAGATATTCTGCGCCTGTGGGTTGCCGCTACCGACTATTCCGGTGAAATGGCCGTTTCCGAGCAGATCCTGCAGCGCAGCGCCGACGCCTACCGCCGTATCCGCAATACCGCACGCTTCCTGCTGTCCAACCTGTCCGGCTTCGACCCGGCCCGCGACCTGCTGGCCCCGGAAGACATGCTGGCGCTGGACCGCTGGGCCGTAGACCGCACCCTGCTGCTGCAACGCGAGCTGGAAGAGCACTACAGCGAGTACCGTTTCTGGAACGTCTACTCCAAGGTGCACAACTTCTGCGTACAGGAACTGGGCGGCTTCTACCTCGACATCATCAAGGACCGCCAGTACACCACCGGCGCCAACAGCGTCGCCCGCCGTTCGTGCCAGACCGCGCTGTACCACATCAGCGAGGCGCTGGTGCGCTGGATCGCGCCGATCCTGGCGTTCACCGCCGACGAAATCTGGCAGTACCTGCCAGGCGAGCGCAACGAGTCGGTAATGCTCAACGGCTGGTACCAAGGCCTGAGCGAGCTGCCGGAAGGCACCGAACTGGACCGCGCCTACTGGGACCGCGTGATGGCCGTCAAGGCATCGGTCAACAAGGAGCTGGAAAACCAGCGTACCGCCAAGGTCATCGGTGGCAACTTGCAGGCCGAAGTCACCCTGTACGCCGACGAAGGCCTGAGCGCCGACCTGGGCAAGCTGGGCGATGAACTGCGCTTCGTGCTGATCACCTCGGCCGCCAGCGTGTTGCCGTTCGCGCAGGCGCCGGCCGAAGCAGTGGCCACCGAAGTCGAAGGCCTCAAGCTGCAGGTCGTCAAGTCCGGCCACGCCAAGTGCGGCCGTTGCTGGCACTTCCGCGCAGACGTCGGCAGCCACCCGGAGCACCCGGAAATCTGCGGACGTTGCGTCGACAACCTGAGCGGCTCGGGCGAGGTGCGTCACTATGCCTAACCCTGCAGCGGGGCGCTTCGGGCGCCTTGCATGGCTTTGGCTGAGCCTGGTGGTACTGGTCCTCGACCAGGCCACCAAGCTGTATTTCAACAATGCCCTGACCATGTACCAGCAGGTTGTAGTCATCCCTGACTACTTCAGCTGGACCCTGGCCTACAACACCGGCGCGGCGTTCAGCTTCCTGGCGGAAAGCTCCGGCTGGCAGCGCTGGCTGTTCGCCCTGATCGCCGTGGTGGTCAGTGCCGTGCTGGTGGTGTGGCTCAAGCGCCTGGGGCGCAACGAGACCTGGCTGGCCGTGGCGCTGGCGCTGGTGCTGGGTGGCGCGATCGGCAACCTGTACGACCGCGTCGTGCTCGGCCATGTGGTCGACTTCATCCTGGTGCACTGGCAGAACCGCCATTACTTCCCGGCCTTCAACCTGGCCGACAGCGCCATCACCGTTGGTGCGGTGATGCTGGCGCTGGATATGTTCAAGAGCAAGAAGTCCGAGGATCCGGTCCATGACTGACACCCGTATCGGCCAGAACACCGAAGTCACCCTGCACTTCGCGCTGCACCTGGAAAACGGCGACACCGTCGACAGCACGTTCGACAAGGCCCCGGCCACCTTCAAGGTTGGCGATGGCAACCTGTTGCCAGGTTTCGAGAACGCCCTGTTCGGCTTCAAGGGCGGTGACAAGCGTACCGTGGTGGTGGCCCCGGAAAACGCCTTCGGCCAGCCCAACCCGCAGAACGTACAAGTCATGCCGCGGTCCCAGTTCGAGGGCATGGAGTTGTCCGAAGGGCTGTTGATCATCTTCAACGACGCCGCCAACACCGAGCTGCCGGGTGTGGTCAAAGCGTTCGATGACGACCAGGTGACCATCGACTTCAATCACCCATTGGCTGGCAAGACCCTGACCTTCGAGGTGGAGATCCTCGAGGTGAAGGCCCTGTAAGCCTGGAGCCGAGCATGCAAATCAAACTCGCCAACCCTCGCGGCTTCTGCGCGGGGGTCGACCGGGCGATCGAGATCGTCAACCGCGCGCTGGAAGTCTTCGGCCCGCCGATCTATGTGCGTCACGAAGTGGTGCACAACAAGTTCGTGGTGGAAGACCTGCGCAACCGCGGTGCCATCTTCGTCGAAGAGCTGGACCAGGTACCGGACGATGTCATCGTCATCTTCAGTGCCCACGGGGTTTCCCAGGCCGTGCGCCAGGAAGCTGCTGGCCGTGGCCTGAAAGTGTTCGATGCCACCTGCCCGCTGGTGACCAAGGTGCACATCGAAGTGGCCAAGTACAGCCGCGACGGCCGTGAGTGCATCCTCATCGGCCACGAAGGGCACCCGGAAGTCGAAGGTACCATGGGTCAGTACGACGCCAGCAACGGTGGCGCCATCTACCTCGTCGAAGACGAGGAGGATGTTGCCAACCTGCAGGTGAAGGACCCGGACCACCTGGCGTTCGTCACTCAGACCACGCTGTCGATGGACGACACCAGCCGCGTCATCGACGCCCTGCGTGCGCGCTTCCCGAACATTGGCGGCCCGCGCAAGGACGACATCTGCTACGCCACCCAGAACCGCCAGGACGCAGTCAAGCAACTGGCGGACGAGTGCGACGTGGTACTGGTGGTCGGCAGCCCGAACAGCTCCAACTCCAACCGCCTGCGCGAGCTGGCCGAGCGCATGGGCACCCCGGCCTATCTGATCGACGGTGCCGAGGACCTGCAGCGTGGCTGGTTCGACCAGACGGCGCGGGTCGGCATCACTGCCGGTGCGTCGGCCCCTGAGGTGCTGGTGCGTGGCGTGATCGAGCAGCTCAAGGCCTGGGGCGCTACCGGTGCTGAAGAGCTGGATGGGCGGGAAGAGAACATCACCTTCTCCATGCCCAAGGAGCTGCGGGTTCGGTCGCTGATCTGACCGCAGTTTGCGCGATCCCACTGTAGGAGCGGCCTTGTGTCGCGAGCAGGCTGCAAAGCAGCCCCAGGATTTCAGCGTTAGAGCTGATATTGCCGGGGCCGCTTTGCGGCCCGTTCGCGACACAAGGCCGCTCCTACGTTGACCGCGCTGATCTGCTAGTGGTGTCTTTGCATCGGGATTTTTTTGGCTCTCCCATCTGTACGTTGACCCTGCCAGTCGATGCCATCACCACTTGATACTGGCTAGTTGCGGTCAAGCGCTCGCAAATCTCCATCGTTGAAGCTAACCAATTACCGGTTGCCCCAAGCGGAACCCCCTGCGCACTGAATTTCAGTTGCTCGCCGCGGTTGCTCGTGATCTTCAGTGGCCGTGAAAGGCGCTGCTCACGCAGCACCTGCTGGTTATGCTCCAGCATCACCCGCCAACCATTTCCCCAATTACCGTCCAATGCCTGCACCAGCACCGGCTGGTTTTGCAACATGGCATGGCTGCGCGCACTGCGCAGCGCCTGCGCCAGGTCTCGTGCGGCTGCCGCCCTGTGTAGGTCGTCGCTCAACCTGGCGTAGGCCGGCATGCCAAGCTGTGTCAGCAATACGGCCACGCCCAAGGCCGACAACATTTGAATCAGTGTTACACCTCGTTGCTTCACCGTGCATTCCTCCCTGGAAGTGCTTGGCTGTAGCTTCACGGTCGTTGGACTGGCGGTCCAGTCGCCCGGGTTCAATGCAATTGCAGGAAAAGTCGCAGGAGGTGCAGGGATGCACGCAAGACAACGAGGCATGACGCTTCTGGAAGTGTTGTTGGCGGTGGGTGTGGTGGCCGTGGGCATGTTCGCAGCGGCAGGCCTGCAACTGCAGGCATTGCAGGCTGCGGAGGACGCGCGCCGCGATGGGCAGGCGGCAATGGCGGCGCACAGTGAGCATGAAAGGGCGCGACCATGAGCCGCGCCCAACGTGGTTTCGGCTTGCTTGAGCTGATGCTGGCGCTGACCATCGGGTTGCTGCTGTTGGTGGCGGCCAGCCAGCTATTTACCTCGGCCCACCATACCTGGCGGCTGCAAAGCACGGCAGTACGCATGCAGGATGAGGCTCGCCTGGCATTGCTGCGAATGGCCCAGGATATCCGCATGACCGGGATGTTCGGCTGCTTGCGACTGCAGCCAAAGCACTTCGGCAGTACGAGCGCAGAGCACGCATTCGCCCGGCCGATGGAAGTCGAAGCAACCACCCTCAGCCTGGTCGTTGCGGAGTTACCTGGGCAAGCCGGGGGGCCGCAGTGGTTCCTGCACACGGACTGTACTAGCAAAGTGTCTGTGGACGATGAGTTGAAGGAGGGCTACCCACAGGTTTACCCCATCAGCAGATATGTCTACCAACTCAAGGGCAATACGCTGAGATTCAAACGCAACGACAGCAATTTCCAGCCGCTGGTTGAAAATGTGCGGTCAATGCGTTTGCAGCGTGTGCAAATGGCACAGGGTGAGGGGGTGGATATTGCCCTGACGCTTTACGAACCCACGCTCGAACTCGAACAGCACCATGAACTGAGCGTCGCAATCCGCAACCCGGTGCCGGCCTCATGAGTCGTCAGCGTGGCATTGTCCTGTTGTTGGCCTTGGTCCTGAGCCTGCTGCTGGGGCTGCTTGCGGCATCCGCCCTGCGTGATGCGCTGGCGCAAACGCGGATGACCGGCTATCTGAGCGAAGGCCTGCTGGCGCTGGAGCAGGCCGAGGCCACGTTGCTGGCAGGGGCTGGGGAGCTCGAACGGGCTCCCCCCGACCCTTGTGAAGCGTGCCCACCACCAACTCGACCGCATGACCTGAAGGGGCAGTGGCAGCGCACACCAACCGGCTACTTCCATTTGCAGAATCTGGGTACCAGCGAATACGCCGCGCATATGCCGGAAGGGCAGCAGGTCACCCTGTACCGCGTCACCGCCGTAAGCCTGCAAACCCAGTCACGGCATGTGCTGGAAGCGGTCTATGCCATGGGTGAGGACACGACCCGGCGCATTGCCTGGCGCCAGAGATTGCGAGGAGACTGACATGCAGCAAGGCTTGAGCCTGATCGAGCTGTTGATTGTGCTGGCCGTGACCGGCATTCTGGCAGCCATTGCCTACCCCAGTTACAGCGACCAGCTACGGCGAGCCGCGCGCAGCGAAGTGGTTGGCCTGCTGCATGACGCCGCCCTGCGCCTGGAGCGCCACCGCGTACGCACTGGCCATTACGCCGAGGGCGACCCTGCCTTGCCTGGCGGTACCCGCTATTACAGCCTGCAGGCCCAGCGCGACAGCGACACCTTCACGCTGCGCGCCCGGCGGCTGCCGAGCGGGCTGATGGCGCAGGACCGCTGTGGCGATTTCCAGCTCGACCAGGCCGGCGTGCAGCGCAATCCGGGTGCCGTCGAAGACAGTGTGCACTGCTGGGGAAGCTGAAGATTGAATGATGCCCGGCGCATCGCGGATTTACTTCAGGTGTTGGATCGACAGATGAGCAAGCAAGTAGTGGTGGTCGGTGGCGGGGTGATTGGCCTGCTGACGGCATTCAACCTGGCGGCGAAGGTCGGGCAGGTGGTGGTGTGTGATCAGGGGGAAGTCGGCCGCGAGTCGTCCTGGGCCGGCGGTGGCATCGTCTCGCCGCTGTACCCGTGGCGCTACAGCCCGGCCGTGACCGCCTTGGCACACTGGTCGCAAGACTTTTATCCACAGCTGGGCGAGCGTTTGTTCGCCAGCACAGGCGTTGATCCCGAGGTGCACACCACCGGCTTGTACTGGCTCGACCTGGACGACGAAGCCGAAGCGCTGGCCTGGGCCGAGCGTGAGCAGCGGCCGCTGAGTGCCGTGGATATCTCGGCGGCCTATGACGCGGTGCCGGTGCTGGGCCCGGGCTTCAAGCGTGCCATCTACATGGCCGGCGTGGCCAACGTGCGCAACCCGCGCCTGGTGAAGTCGCTCAAGGCTGCGTTGCTGGCGTTGCCCAACGTGACCTTGCGAGAGCACTGCCAGATTACCGGTTTCGCCGAGCAAGGCGGCCGCGTGACCGGTGTGCAGACGGCAGACGGCGTGCTTGCGGCGGATGAGGTGGTGCTCAGTGCCGGCGCCTGGAGTGGCGACCTGCTGCGTACGCTCGGCCTGGAGCTGCCAGTGGAGCCGGTGAAGGGCCAGATGATTTTGTTCAAATGTGTCGAAGACTTCCTGCCGAGCATGGTGCTGGCCAAGGGGCGGTATGCGATCCCTCGGCGGGATGGGCATATTCTGGTAGGTAGCACGCTTGAGTATGCCGGGTATGACAAGACCCCGACCGAGGAGGCGTTGGAGAGCCTGAGGGCCTCGGCGGTGGAGTTGTTGCCTGAGCTCGAGGGGGCCACGGTGGTGGCGCACTGGGCCGGGCTGCGGCCGGGGTCGCCGGAAGGTATTCCGTATATCGGGCCGGTGCCGGGGCATGCGGGGTTGTGGTTGAACTGCGGGCATTACCGCAACGGGCTGGTGCTGGCGCCGGCTTCGTGTCAGCTGTTTACCGACCTGTTGACCGGGGCAGAGCCGATCATTGACCCGGCGCCGTATGCGCCAGCCGGGCGATTGAACTGAGGGCCTCTTCGCGGGTAAACCCGCTCCCACAGGTACATCACAGGTTTCGAAAACTGTGCGATCCCTGTGGGAGCGGGTTTACCCGCGAAAGGGCCGGAGAGGCAAGTAGACATTTCAGCCGGTAATCGGTGCCTGCAAGTGCCGGCTAGGGTAATGCTGCTCATAGACCTTGCACACCCGCAGCACCTGCTCATCGGCAAAGCGCCCGGCCACCACCTGCAGCCCCACCGGCAACCCCTCGCGGGTGAACCCGCACGGCACCGAAGCCGCCGGCTGCTGAGTCAGGTTGAAGGGATAGCTGAACGGCGTCCATTCCATCCACTGCGTCATCCTCGACCCAGGCGGCACATTGTGCCCGGCCTCGAATGCCACCAGCGGTAGCATCGGCGATACCAGTACGTCATGACGCTGGTGGAAGGCATTCATTTTCGCGATCAAATCTGCCCGTGCCTCCAGGGCCTGGGTGTATTCGCCAAGGCTGATTCGCGCTCCCTGTTCGGCAATCCGGCGCAGCCCTGGGTCAAGCAGCGCTCGCTGTTCATCGCTGAACGCACCGGCCAACCGCGCCGCCCCGGCAAACCACAGGGTATTGAACGTCTCCAGCGGGTCACCGAACCCTGGGTCGACTTCCTCAACCTGTGCGCCCAGCCGTGCCAGGCGCTGCACGGCCTGGGCCACCAGTGCCTGGACCTGCGGGTCGACCTGCACGTAACCGAAGTTGGCACTGTAGGCGATGCGCAGGCCGCTCAGGTCTTGGTCCTGGCCCAGCCACGGCGCCTGCCTGGGGGCGCCGGCCAACCCGTCACGCGCATCGGGGCGGGCTACACAGTCGAGCATCAGTACCGAATCGTCGACGGTGCGCGTCATCGGCCCCAGGTGCGACAGCACGGTCATGGCACTGGCCGGCCATTGCGGTACGTAGCCGAAGGTCGGCTTGATGCCGAAGGTGCCGGTAAAGGCGCAAGGGATTCGAATAGAGCCGCCGGCATCGCTGCCCTGGTGCAGCACGCCCAGGTTCAGCGCGGCTGCTGCCGCGGCGCCACCAGACGAGCCGCCGGCGGTCAGCCGGGTATCCCACGGGTTGCGGGTAATGCCGTACAGCGGGTTGTCGGTCACCCCCTTCCAACCGAACTCCGGCGTGGTGGTCTTGCCCACCAACACGGAGCCGGCTTCGCGCATGAAGGCCGTGAAGGGCGCATCGGCTTCCCACGGGCCGGCGCCCGAGGTGGTGCGCGAGCCCTTGCGTGTGGGCATGCCACGGGTCAGGGTAAGGTCCTTGATCGAGGCGGGTACGCCATCCAGCCGGCCGCAGGGCTCGCCACGCTGCCAGCGCTGTTCGCTGGCGCGGGCGGCGACGCGGGCACCTTCGCCGTCGACATGGCAATAGGCGTTGACTGCCGGGTTGTGCAGGTCGATGCGCGCCAACACATCGTCGATCACCTCGACCGGTGACAGTTGGCGGCGCTGGTACAATTCGAGCAGTTCGACGGCGGTGAACTCGCCAATCGCGGTTTTCTGGGTCATCTCAATGGGCTCCCTGGGTGGCGGCCTGGAACATGGCGCGCAGCAGCACGTCGCAGCCATCGGCCAGGTCCTGTGGCGCGGCATTTTCGATTTCGTTGTGGCTGATGCCGCCCTCGCAGGGCACGAAGATCATCCCGGCCGGGCCCAGTTCGGCGAGGAAGATCGCGTCGTGGCCGGCGCCGCTGACGATATCCATGTGCCTCAGGCCCAGCTCCCGCGCGCCTTGGCGCACGGCGTCCACGCACTGCTCGGCGAAATACAGCGGCGGGAAGTCGGCGGTTGGCGTCAGCTCGTAACTCAACCCGTGCCTTGCCGTGCTGGTTTCAATGGCCGCGCGTACTTCGCTGACCATGGTGGCGAGGTGCTCGGGGTCGAGGTGGCGCAGGTCGATGGTCATCTGCACCCGGCCGGGGATGACATTGCGCGAGCCCGGGTGCAGGTTCAGACAGCCGACGGTGCCGCAGGCATGCGGCTGGTGGGCATGGGCCACGCGGTTGACCGCAGCCACCACCTCGGCGGCGCCGACGAGGGCATCCTTGCGCAGGTGCATCGGGGTGGGGCCGGCATGGGCCTCGACGCCGGTCAGTACCAGGTCGAACCATTTCTGTCCCAGGCAGCCTTGGACCACGCCAATGGTGGTGCGCTGGTCTTCCAGCACCGGACCTTGTTCGATATGCGCCTCGAAGTAGGCACCGACCGCATGCCCGGTGGGCACGCGTGGGCCTGCGTAACCGATGCGCTGGAGCTCCGCGCCTACCGACAGGCCTTGGTCGTCGACCTTGGCCAAGGTCTCCTGCAGGCCGAACTTACCGGCGAACACCCCCGAGCCCATCATGCACGGCGGGAAGCGCGAGCCTTCCTCGTTGGTCCATACCACCACTTCCAGCGGGGCCTCGGTGGTCAGGTCCAGGTCGTTCAGGGTGCGCAGCACCTCGAGGCCGGCCATCACCCCGTAGCAACCGTCGAACTTGCCACCGGTGGGTTGGGTGTCGATGTGGCTGCCGGTCATGACTGGCGGCAGGGCCGGGTTGCGCCCCGGGCGGCGGGCGAAGATATTGCCGATGGCGTCGATGCTGACCGTGCAGCCGGCGTCTTCGCACCAGCGCACGAACAGGTCGCGGGCCTGGCGGTCGAGGTCGGTCAGGGCCAGGCGGCATACTCCACCCTTGGCGGTGGCGCCGAGCTGTGCCAGGTCCATCAGCGATTGCCAGAGGCGTTCGCGGTTGACCAGCGGGCCCTGGCCGAGCAGGTGCTGCGAGGGAACGATGCGGGTGTTCATGGTTCATCTCTCCTGAAATGACTGGGTTGCTTGTACTGGCCTCTTCGCGGGCTTGCCCGCTCCCACAGGGACATCACTGCCTTCAGGTGTGGGAGCGGGTTTACCCGCGAAGAGGCCAGTACAGGTAAACGAGGCCTGTATCAGGCACTCAGGGCCAGGTAACGGTTCTTGATGCTCGGGTCCTCGCGGAACTGCGCCGCACTGCCCTGGTAGGCGACGCGGCCCTGCTCCAGCACGTAGTGGCGGTCGGCGAGGGCATCGCAGACCATCAGGTTCTGCTCCACCAGCAGGATCGACAGGCCTTCGTCCTTGATCCGCCGCAGAATCCTCACCAGTTCGTCGACGATCACCGGGGCCAGGCCTTCGGTGGGCTCGTCGAGGATCAGCAGCTTGGGCCCGTTGAGCAGGGCGCGAGCGATGGCCAGCATCTGCTGCTCGCCGCCGGACAGGGCGAAACCGCCGTTGCGTCGCCGTTCCTTCAGCCGCGGGAACATGCCGTACACGTCTTCCAGCTGCCAGCGGCTGTCCTTGCGAACGGCAATCCTCAGGTTCTCCTCCACGCTGAGCTGGCGAAAGATGCCGCGGTGCTCCGGCACCAGGGCAATGCCAAGCCGGGCGATATCGAAGATTTCGCGGCCGACCAACTGCTGGCCGTCGAAGCTGATCTGCCCCTGCCGTGGGCGGACGATGCCGAGGATGCTGCGCAGGGTAGTGGTCTTGCCGGCGCCGTTGCGCCCCAGCAGGGTCACCAGTTCGCCAGCTTCCACTTTGAGCGAGACGCCTTCGAGCACATGGCTCTTGTCGTAGTAGGAATGGATCGAATCGACGTTGAGCATCAGGCGGCCTCTCCAAGGTAGGCGGTGCGGACACGCTCGTCGTTGCGCACCTGTTCAGGGGTACCCTCGACCAGGATCTGGCCGTGGCTCATCACCGTGATGCGCTGGCTGATCGACATGACGATGCTCATGTTGTGCTCGATCAGCAGCACGGTGTGGTCGCGGCCGAGGTCGCTGATCAAGTCGGTCATCACCGGGATGTCGTCGATGCCCATGCCCGAAGTGGGTTCGTCGAGCATCAGCAGGGTGGGTTTGGCGCAGATCGACATGCCCACCTCCAGCACCCGTTGCTGGCCGTGCGACAGCTCGCCGGCCAGGGTCTCGGCGCGGACGGTGAGCTTCAGGCGCTCCAGCACCTGGTCGGCGGTGTCCCAGTGGCTGCGCTTGTGCTCGACGCTGCGCCAGAAGTTCAGCGCACCCAGGCCATCGCGGCCCTGGGCGGCCAGGCGCAGGTTCTCGCGTACCGACAGGTTCTGGAACAGGCTGGTGAGCTGGAACGAACGGGCCATGCCCAGCGCCACGCGCCCGTGGGAAGGCTTGCGGATGATGTCCTGGCCGTTGAACAGTATCTTGCCCGCGGTGGCCTGGCGCTCGCCGGTCAGGCAGTGGAACAGGCTGGTCTTGCCGGCGCCGTTGGGGCCGATGATGGTGTGGATGGAGCCGGCGCGAACCTTGAGGTCGACGCCCGCAACTGCCTTGAAAGGGCCGTAGGCCAGTTCCAGCTGGCGGGTTTCCAGGAGGTAGTCGCTCATCACAGGGTCTCCTTGGTCTTGGCCTGGGGTTTGTCATCGGCATTGCGGTTAGCCAGCAGGCGCTTGCCCAGTTCGGCCAGGCCGCCCCAAAGGCCGCCACGCATGAACACCACCACCAGGATCAGGATCACCCCCAGCAGCATCAGCCAGCGCGGCCACAGCTCCGACAGCACATCGCCCAGCAGCACAATGGCGCCGGCCCCCAGCAGCGAGCCGAACAGCGAGCCGGTGCCGCCGACGATGGTCATGATCAGGATGTTCTCGCTCATCATCAGGTCGATGTTCGACAGCGGCGCAAAGTGCAGCAGCATGGCGTACAGCGCCCCGGCGATACCGGTAATGGCGCCCGACAGCATGAACACCAGGATCTTGAAGTGGCGGGTGTCGTAGCCGATTGCTGCAGCGCGGGTCTCGTTTTCGCGGATGGCCAGCAGGGTGCTGCCGAATGGCGAGCGGATCACCCGCAGGGCGCCAGCAAAGATCAGCAGGAACAGCACCGCGACGAACACATAGAAGTGCCGTGGGTCGGCCAGATCGACCAGCACATGGCCGGCGATTTCGATGTTGGGCCGGGGCACATCGAGCAGGCCGTTGTCACCGCCGGTCCAGCCGCTGAGGGTGTAGGCCAGGAAGTACGCCATCTGGCTGAAGGCCAGGGTCAGCATGACGAAGTAGATACCTGTGCGGCGGATCGCCAGGGCGCCTACCAGCAGCGCCAGGAAGGCACCGAACACGGCTGCGCCAAGCAGCGCGGCGAACATGCCCCACTGCAGGTGGATCATCAGCAGCGCCGCGCCATAGGCGCCCACGCCAAAGAAGATGCCTTGGCCGAACGACAGCAGGCCGGTGTAGCCGAGCAGCAGGTTGCAGGCCAGCGCCGCCAGGGCAAAGATCAGGATCTCGGTGGCCAGGGTGGCCGATGGCAGCAACAGCGGCAGCGCCACCAGGCTGGCGACCACCAGCAACAGCAGCGCCGGGGCGCGCCCCTTGGCGACTGGCAATGGGTTTTTCTCGCTCATCTCAGGCTCTCCCGAACAGGCCATAGGGACGGACCAGGATCACTGCGGCCATGGCGCCGTAGATCATCAGGCTGGCGCCTTGCGGCCAGAGGCTGGTCATCATGCTTTGCACCACACCCACCAGCAGGCCGCCGACCAGGGCACCGCCGAACGAGCCCATGCCGCCGATCACCACCACCACGAAGGCGATGCCGAGGATTTCCGGGCCGACGAAGGGCTGGGCGCCACGCAGCGGTGCGAACAGCACGCCCGCCACGCCGGCCAGGCCCACGCCCAGTGCGAAGGTCAGGGAGAACAGGCGGAAGATGTTGGTGCCCAGCAGTGACACGGTTTCGGTGCTTTCGCTGCCGGCCCGCACAAGGGCGCCGAAGCGGGTGCGCTCCAGCAGCAGCCACAGGCCAAGGCCGATCAGCGCGGCAAAACCGATAAGGAACAGCCGGTAGTAGGGGTAGATGAAGTCACCGACGATCAGCACCCCGCGCAATTCCGGCGGCACGGCGATGTTCTTGCCCACCGGGCCCCAGATCAGTACCGAGGCTTCCTGGATGATCAGCGCGATACCGAGGGTGACGAGGATCTGGAAGGTGTGCGGCAGGTGGTAGATGCGCTTGATCAACAGGCGCTCGACCGCCCAGGCCAGCGCCGCCACCACCAGTGGTGCGATCAGCAGGGCCAGCCAGAAGTTGCCGGTAATGGCCACGGCGGTGTAGCACAGGTATGCGCCCAGCAAGAAGAACGCGCCGTGGGCGAAATTGACGAAGTTGAGCAGGCCGAAAATGATCGTCAGGCCCACGGCGATGAGGAAGTAAATCATCCCCAGGCCCAGGCCGTTGAGCAGTTGGAACAGGTACAAATCGAGCATGAGCGTGCCCTCGACAGCGCGCGGTGCGGCTGCCTGTACGAGTGTTTGTGACTGACGCCGCGGCTTCAGGCCAGGGCGCAACCGGTGTGGTCGACTTCGACGAACGAGCGGCCCGAGCTGATGACTTCGGCCAGGTCGTCCTCGTCGCGCATCTGCCCCTGGGGCTTGCCGCGCAGCAGGTAGTAATCCTTGAGCACCTGGTGGTCGCCCGGGCGGATCAGTTCTTCGCCGGTGGGGCCCTGAAAGCGCATGCCCTGCAACGCCGCGGAGACGGCGGCGCCATCCAGGCTGCCGGCCTTGATGATGGCTTCGAGCATGACCTTGGTGCCGATGTAGTCGGCTGCCAGCGGGTAGTTGGGGTTGATGCCATAGGCCTTGCGGGTGGCTGCGACCAGCTGCTTGTTCAGTGGGGTATCGACCTGGTGCCAGTACTGCGCGCCCAGGTACACGCCTTCGAGCACGTCGCTGCCCAGCTCCTGGAACTGGTCGAGGCCGGCGGACCACACAATCAGCACTTTCATGCGCTCCTTGATGCCGAAGTTCACTGCCTGGCGCAAGGCGTTGGACGCCTGGCTGCCGAAGTTGAGCAGCACCAGCACGTCAGGCCTGGCGGCGATGGCGTTGGTCAGGTAGCCGGAAAACTCCTGCTCCTGCAGCGAGTGGTAGCTGTTGCCGATGTGTTCCACGCCGAGCTCGGCGAACACCTTGCGGGCGTTGTCCAGCAGGGCATCGCCGAAAACGTATTGCGGGGTGATGGTGTACCAGCGCCTGGCCTGTGGCAGCTGTCGGATCATCGGCACCAGTGTTTCGCGGATGGCGCCGTAGGTGGGCACCGACCAGCGGAAGGTCGAGGCATTGCAGTCCTTGCCGGTGATTTCGTCGGCGCCGACCGGGGTCATGAACACGCCGCCGGCCTTGTGGATTTCCTTCGACACCGCCAGAGCCGAGGACGACAGCGTGCAGCCCTGGAAGAAGCGGGCGCCATCCTGGCCGATGGCTTCCTGCACCTTGCGCACTGCCTTGCCGGCGTTGCCTTCGGTGTCGATGACCTTGTACTTGAGCGGGTGGCCGAGCAGTTGCGGGTACTCGGCGATGGCCAGGCGCGAACCCATGTCGGCGTACTTGCCGTAGCTGGCGAAGGCCCCAGACATGGACTTGAGCCCATAGAAGGTCAATGGTTGGTCGGCGAATGCCCGGTGCGCCCCCAGGGGGAGGCTCCCTAAGGCACCCAGGGCAAGGCCTGCCTTGAGCAGGGTACGTCTTTGCATGAGTAACTCCTTGGTTGTGGTTATTAGGCAGGAGTGGCAATGACAAAGCGGGTACGGCCGGGCCTGTGTGCAGGCCTCTTTCCAGGCGGATCAGTGGTTGTGTTCGAACTCCAGCAGGAAGTTGCGGGCAACCTCGCCTTCCAGCGCGGTCATGTGGTGTTCGGCGTCGCACATGTGTTCGTGCATCAGCCGGCGTACGGCGGGCTCGTCGCTGGCGCGCAGGGCGATGAGCAATTGCTTGTGGTAGGCGATGTTGGCAGCGGCGAACTGCTGGCGTTTGGGCAGGTAGGCCTTTTTCAGCACCACCAGGTCGCGCAGCAGGTCGTTGAGGAACACCGCCATGAAACGCAGCAACGGGTTGGGGCAGCGGTCGGCCAGCAGGGTGTGGAATTCCAGCTCCGCCAGGCGCTGTTCGCGCTGGCCTTCCTCGCTGTCTTCCGGGGTGCTGCAGAAATCGATATTGGCCTGCAGCGCGGTGTAGTCGGCTTCGCTCAGCTTGCCCATTACCGATACCGCCAGCTCCACCTCGATGACCTTGCGCAGTTGGTAGACCTGTTCGCCGTCCAGGTGCTGGAAATGCAGGTAGTTGCGCAGCGCGCGGCTGGCAGGTTCGGTCCCCACTTCATTCAGGTAGGCGCCGCCGCTCGGGCCGGTGCGGGTGCTGACCAGGCCCTCCACCTCCAAGGCCTTGAGCGCTTCGCGGGCGGTACCCTTGGAGCACTCGAAATGCTCCATCAGCTCACGCTCGGTGGGCAGGCGGTCGCCGGGGTGCAGCGCTTCGGTGACGATCGAGCGTTTTACCGATTCGACGATCACATCGGACAGCTTCTGGCGTTTGCGTTTGGGTTTGAGCATTTCGCTATTTTTCATATTTATGCGGATAAATAGGATTTAGCGAGTTTTGCCGGGGTGGGTCAATGCTGGCGGCGGGGGTGGGGTCGCAAATGGTGCGAAAGGGTCGGGGAGGGATAAGTGATGTTGGATTCACTGGCCTCTTCGCGGGCACGCCCGCTCCCACAGGTACTGCAAAAGGCTCAAGGCCTGCAGGGTTCCTGTGGGAGCGGGCGTGCCCGCGAAGGGGGTCAGGTGATTCAGGTTCAGTTCTGGCGGCCTGGGCCTTGCTGCAGGTGCGCCTGGCTGCAATACCACTCGTTGCCCTGCTGCAGCGCCCGGTCATTGGGCAGGTGCACGCCGCAATGGGCGCAGCGCACCATCTTCAGCGGCGCGTCCAGCTTGGCCTCGGGGTGCGACTGTTGGCTGGCTTTGAACTTGCGCCACAGCCAGAACGCGGCGGCGATCAGGGCGATCCAGAAAAGTAGGCGAACCATGGTGTCCAGCTTGTCGGTTGAAGAAGCCGACAGTCTAGGACGCGGCCAATAAAAAAGGGAGGCCCAAGGCCTCCCTTTCATGTACCGCTGCGTATCAGTCGAACAGACCAAAGGTCATGTAGCTGAACCAGGAGCGGTCCTTCTCGGCTTCCTTCGGCCCTTCCGGCACGATCGGGTCGCCGTTCTCGTCAGTCGGCAGCAACTCACGTGGCATTTCGTCACGTGCGTCCTGGAACTGCTTGACCACGTCCTGGTTGGCGCGGGTTTCGCCCGGCGGCAGCGGGGTGTCGGTTTCGATCAGGCCCAGGGTCGCCTTGGACAGCCAGCCGCGGCCATCAGACTCGGTCTGCTTTGGCTGGAACTCGCCATCTACCAGGCTCGGGTGGTCCGGGTAGTTGAGCTTGAGGGTTTCCAGGCTGGTGGCGGCCAGTTCGTCCAGGTGCATCTTCTGGTACGCCTCGACCATCACTGCCAGGCCGTCGCCGACCGATGGGGTTTCCTGGAAGTTCTCCACCACGTAGCGGCCACGGTTGGCGGCGGCTACATAGGCCTGGCGGCTCAGGTAGTAGTCGGCCACATGGATTTCGTACGAGGCCAGCAGGTTGCGCAGATAGATCATGCGCTGCTTGGCGTCTGGCGCGTAGCGGCTGTTGGGGAAGCGGCTGGTCAGCTGGGCGAACTCGTTGTACGAGTCGCGGGCAGCGCCCGGGTCACGCTTGGTCATGTCCAGCGGCAGGAAGCGCGCCACCAGGCCACGGTCCTGGTCGAACGAGGTCAGGCCCTTGAGGTAGTAGGCGTAGTCGACGTTCGGGTGCTGCGGGTGCAGGCGGATGAAGCGCTCGGCAGCCGACTTGGCAGCCTCGGGCTCGGAGTTCTTGTAGTTGGCGTAGATCAGTTCGAGCTGGGCCTGGTCGGCATAGCGGCCGAACGGGTAGCGCGACTCCAGGGCCTTGAGCTTGTTCACGGCGCTGGTGTAGCTGGAGTTGTCCAGGTCAGCTTGTGCCTGCTGGTACAGCTCGGCCTCGCTGAGGTTCTCGTCAATCACTTCTTTATTGGAGGAACAGGCCGCGGTGAGCCCGAGGATGGCGATCAGCAGCAGGTGTTTCACTTGCATGGCGGCTTGCGTCCCTTTGACGGCCGCTGTCTTGGGCGGTGCCGTCCTGTTATGATGAGCGCCCCGGCCAACCCCGGGACAAAAGAAGTCGTATTTAACCACAAGCTCGCAGCCGAAACCAAAGGCTGTGCGCCCGCCGAATCGAGCATGTCCGAGATCATTCAACTTAGCGCAGAGGTGCCGTCCGAACTGGGCGGTCAACGCCTCGACCAGGTCGCCGCCCAATTGTTCGCCGAGTACTCGCGTTCCCGGCTGACTTCGTGGATCAAAGAAGGCCGCCTGACGGTCGATGGCGCCGTGGTGCGCCCTCGAGACCTCGTCCATGGTGGCTCGCAACTTGTCCTGGAGGCCGAGCAAGAGGCCCAGGGCGAGTGGGTCGCCGAAGATATCGAGCTGGATATCGTCTACGAAGACGACCATATCATGGTGATCAACAAGCCTGCCGGGCTGGTTGTGCACCCGGCCGCCGGGCATGCCAGCGGGACTTTGCTCAATGCACTGCTGCACCACGTGCCTGACATCGTCAACGTACCACGCGCCGGTATCGTCCACCGCCTGGACAAGGACACCACCGGCCTGATGGTGGTGGCCAAGACCTTGCAGGCGCAGACCCGGCTGGTCGAGCAGATGCAGGCGCGCAAGGTCAGCCGCATCTACGAGTGCATCGTGATTGGCGTGGTCACCGCCGGCGGCAAGATCGACGCCCCGATCGGCCGCCACGGCGGCATGCGCCAGCGCATGGCGGTCACCGACGGCGGCAAGCCGGCAGTCAGCCACTACCGTGTGCTCAAGCGCTTCCGCTCGCACACCCATGTGCGGGTCAAGCTGGAAACCGGCCGTACCCACCAGATTCGCGTGCACATGGCTCACGTTGGCTTCCCGCTGGTCGGCGACCAGACCTACGGCGGGCGCTTCCGCATTCCGCCGGCAGCCAGCCCGACCATGGTCGAGGCGGTGAAAACCTTCCCGCGCCAGGCACTGCATGCGCGCTTCCTGGCATTGGCCCACCCGATTACCGGTGAAGTCATGAAGTGGGAATCGCCGCTGCCGGATGACTTCGTCTGGTTGCTGTCGCTGCTGAACCAGGACCGCGAGAGCTTTGTCGGATGAGTGGCCTGACGCAGTCGCTGCTGCTCCCCGACTGGCCGGCCCCGGCCTCGGTGCGCGCCTGTGTCACCACCCGCCAGGGCGGCATCAGCCTGCCGCCTTATGAAACCTTCAACCTTGGCGACCATGTAGGGGACGACCCTGCCGCGGTGGCTGAGAATCGTCGGCGCCTGAGCGACGAATTCGCCATCCAGCCGGCCTGGCTCAAGCAGGTGCATGGGCTGGTAGTGGCGGATGCTGACCCGGCCGTGGTGGCCGAGGCCGACGCCAGCTGGACCGACCAGCCTGGTATTGCCTGCACCGTTATGACTGCCGATTGCCTGCCTGCGCTGTTCTGCGACCGGGCCGGTACCCGCGTGGCCGCGGCGCATGCTGGCTGGCGCGGGCTTGCCGGTGGTGTGCTGGAGGCCACCCTGGATCGCCTGGCACTGCCGCCCGAAGAGGTGCTGGTGTGGTTGGGGCCGGCGATTGGCCCGCAGGCGTTCGAAGTGGGGCTTGAGGTGCGCGATGCCTTTACGGCGGTGCACCCGGAAGCGGCCAGGGCCTTTGTCGATGGTGCCCGGCCGGGCAAGTTGATGGCCGACATCTATGAGCTGGCGCGTATCCGTTTGGCGGCGCGTGGGGTGACTGCTGTTTACGGCGGTGGCTTGTGCACAGTCAGCGATGAGCGGTTCTTCTCCTATCGCCGTACCCCGCAGGGTGGGCGGTTTGCTTCCCTGGTGTGGCTGGAGCCGCGCTAGCCTGCACTGGCCTCTTCGCGGGCACGCCCGCTCCCACAGGTACACCACAGGTTTAAAAGGTTGCGGATTCCCTGTGGGAGCGGGCATGCCCGCGAATGGCCCAGCACTAATCCAACAGGTTGACCCCGGTCAACCCCGCTACGCTTGAATCTTCCAGAATCAGCCTTATCTATAAGGTCATCTCAGGCAGGTTTCTTCACAAACAGGCGCTGTCCATCGCTCCGACCTGCCCTTTAAAGGAAGGTACCCCCATGCGAATAGACCGTTTGACCAGCAAGCTGCAGCTTGCAATATCCGACGCCCAATCCCTGGCCGTTGGCATGGATCACCCTGCCATCGAGCCCGTGCACCTGTTGCAGGCACTTCTCGAGCAGCAGGGCGGCTCGATCAAGCCGCTGCTGATGCAGGTAGGCTTCGACATCAACAGCCTGCGCCAGGCACTGGTGAAAGAACTCGACCAGTTGCCGAAAATCCAGAACCCCACCGGCGACGTGAACATGTCGCAGGACCTTGCGCGCCTGCTCAATCAGGCTGACCGCCTGGCACAGCAGAAGGGTGACCAGTTCATTTCGAGCGAGCTGGTGCTGCTGGCCGCCATGGACGAGAACAGCAAGCTCGGCAAGCTGTTGTTGAGCCAGGGCGTGACCAAGAAGGCCTTGGAAAATGCCATCAACAACCTGCGCGGCGGCGCGGCCGTCAACGACGCCAACGCCGAGGAATCGCGCCAGGCGCTGGACAAATACACCGTCGACCTGACCAAGCGTGCCGAAGAAGGCAAGCTGGACCCGGTGATCGGCCGTGACGACGAAATCCGCCGTACCGTGCAGGTACTGCAACGTCGTACCAAGAACAACCCGGTGCTGATCGGTGAGCCAGGCGTAGGTAAAACCGCCATCGCCGAAGGCCTGGCCCAGCGCATCATCAATGGTGAAGTGCCCGACGGCCTCAAGGGCAAGCGCCTGTTGGCGCTGGATATGGGCGCGCTGATTGCCGGTGCCAAGTACCGCGGCGAGTTCGAAGAGCGCCTCAAAGGCCTGCTGAACGAGCTGTCCAAGCAGGAAGGCCAGATCATCCTGTTCATCGACGAGCTGCACACCATGGTCGGCGCCGGCAAAGGCGAGGGCGCAATGGATGCCGGCAACATGCTCAAGCCGGCCTTGGCCCGTGGCGAGCTGCACTGCGTTGGCGCCACCACGCTGAACGAGTACCGCCAGTTCATCGAGAAGGACGCGGCCCTGGAGCGCCGCTTCCAGAAGGTGCTGGTCGAGGAGCCGAGCGAGGAAGACACCATCGCCATCCTGCGTGGCCTGAAGGAGCGCTATGAAGTGCACCACAAGGTGGCCATCACCGACGGCGCCATCATTGCCGCGGCCAAGCTCAGCCACCGCTACATCACCGACCGCCAGCTGCCGGACAAGGCCATCGACCTGATCGACGAAGCGGCCAGCCGTATCCGCATGGAGATCGACTCCAAGCCGGAAGTGCTGGACCGCCTCGACCGTCGCCTGATTCAGCTGAAGGTGGAATCGCAGGCGCTGAAGAAGGAAGAAGACGAAGCGGCGAAAAAACGCCTGGAGAAGCTGACCGAGGAAATCGACCGGTTGGAGCGTGAGTACGCCGACCTGGAAGAAATCTGGGCCTCCGAGAAGGCCGAGGTGCAGGGCTCGGCGCAGATCCAGCAAAAGATCGAGCAGGCCCGCCAGGAGCTGGAGACCGCCCGTCGCAAAGGCGACCTGAGCCGCATGGCCGAGCTGCAGTACGGGGTGATCCCGGACCTGGAGCGCAGCCTGCAGATGGTCGACCAGCACGGCAAGACCGAAAACCAGTTGTTGCGCAACAAGGTCACCGAGGAAGAAATTGCCGAAGTGGTGTCGAAGTGGACCGGTATCCCGGTAGCCAAGATGCTCGAAGGCGAGCGTGAAAAGCTGCTGAAGATGGAAGAGCTGCTGCACCAGCGCGTGATCGGCCAGGGCGAGGCGGTAACCGCGGTGGCCAACGCCGTGCGTCGTTCACGTGCCGGGCTGTCCGACCCGAACCGGCCGAGTGGCTCGTTCATGTTCCTTGGCCCGACCGGCGTGGGCAAGACCGAGCTGTGCAAGGCGCTGGCCGAGTTCCTGTTCGACACCGAAGAGGCGATGGTGCGCATCGACATGTCCGAGTTCATGGAGAAGCATTCCGTGGCTCGCCTGATCGGCGCCCCGCCAGGCTATGTCGGGTATGAAGAGGGCGGTTACCTGACCGAGGCGGTACGGCGCAAGCCATACTCGGTGGTGCTGCTGGACGAGGTGGAGAAGGCCCACCCGGATGTGTTCAACGTGCTGCTGCAGGTGCTGGAAGACGGCCGCCTGACTGACAGCCACGGGCGCACCGTGGACTTCCGCAACACCGTGATCGTGATGACCTCCAACCTGGGCTCGGCGCAGATCCAGGAACTGGTGGGTGACCGCGAGGCACAGCGTGCGGCGGTGATGGACGCGGTGGGGTCGCACTTCCGTCCGGAGTTCATCAACCGTATCGACGAAGTGGTGGTGTTCGAGCCGCTGGGCCGCGAGCAGATTGCCGGCATTACCGAAATCCAGCTGGGCCGCCTGCGCAGCCGCCTGCTGGAGCGCGAACTGTCGCTGAGCCTGAGCCCGGAGGCGTTGGACAAGCTGATTGCCGTGGGTTACGACCCGGTGTACGGCGCTCGGCCGCTGAAGCGGGCCATCCAGCGCTGGATCGAAAACCCGTTGGCGCAGTTGATCCTGGCAGGCAAGTTCATGCCGGGGACGGCGATTACCGCCAAGGTGGAAGGCGACGAAATCGTCTTCGCTTGATCTGTTTCACCATGAGCCCCGCATCTGCGGGGCTTTTTTTACCTGTGCAATACCTGTGGGAGCGGGTTCACCCGCGAAGAGGCCCTCACAGCCCCAGCAAATCCGGGCCTTTCCGGCTTCCTGGATAACTTGCTGAAATTTTTGAAATTTTTGCTTGCATCTAAAATCGGGTGCCCCTAATATACGCCGCGTTGTCAGGCACTAAGCGAATCATCAGCAACATCGGTGACCGCAAAACAACTTACAAATCAGTAAGTTGAATGAAAAAAAGTGGTTGACAAGCAAAACGAAGAATGTAGAATAGCCGGCCTCAGCAGCTGCAACGCGAAAGCGGGTAGCCGAAGAGACCGAAGCTAACACAAGCTTCGAAGCTGTAAAGATGTGCCGAAGTTCAGTTCCGCGATAGCTCAGTCGGTAGAGCAAATGACTGTTAATCATTGGGTCCCTGGTTCGAGTCCAGGTCGCGGAGCCAATCTCGGGGTGTAGCGCAGTCCGGTAGCGCGCCTGCTTTGGGAGCAGGATGTCAGGAGTTCGAATCCCCTCACCCCGACCATTTTCCGGGTCGTTAGCTCAGTTGGTAGAGCAGTTGGCTTTTAACCAATTGGTCGTAGGTTCGAATCCTACACGACCCACCATGTAAAAAGGGCATCTCAAGCGAGATGCCCTTTTTCTTTAAGTATCACGGGGTGTAGCGCAGTCCGGTAGCGCGCCTGCTTTGGGAGCAGGATGTCAGGAGTTCGAATCCCCTCACCCCGACCATTTCCGGGTCGTTAGCTCAGTTGGTAGAGCAGTTGGCTTTTAACCAATTGGTCGTAGGTTCGAATCCTACACGACCCACCATGAAAAAAAGGGCATCTCGCATGAGATGCCCTTTTTTTTGCGTTGAATTTATCCCACAAGAATGCGCTCTTGGGCCCACACAGTCCTGTGTGGGAGCGGGTTCACCCGCGAATGCGGCAGCAGGTTCACCATCGCATTCGCGGGTAAACCCGCTTCCACAGGGCATGCTGATGTCTGTCAGTGCAGTTTCAGGCGCGGCTCGGTACCCCGGCCAATCTTGCTACCCAGCATCATCAACGCCGTACGGAAGAACCCGTACAACGCCATCTGGTGCATCCGGTACAGCGACACATAGAACATCCGCGCCAGCCACCCTTCAAGCTTCACGCTGCCCATCAGGTTACCCATCAGGTTGCCCACCGCCGAGAAGCGTGACAGCGACACAAGCGAACCGTAGTCCTTGTACTCATAGGTCGGCAGCGCCTTGTTCTCCAGCCGCGCCTTCAAACTCTGCGCCAGCATCGAAGCCTGCTGGTGCGCCGCCTGGGCACGTGGCGGAACGTTGCGGTCGCTACCCGGTTGCGGGCAGGCGGCACAGTCACCGAAGGCAAAGATGTTGTCGTCGCGCGTGGTCTGCAGGGTAGGGCGTACCACCAGCTGGTTGATGCGGTTGGTTTCCAGGCCATCGATGTCCTTGAGGAAACCCGGTGCACGGATACCTGCCGCCCACACCTTCAGGCTGGCCTGGATCACTTCACCGTCCTTGGTTTTCAGGCCATCCTCGGTCACTTCACTGACGGCGGCGTTGGTCATCACCTTCACCCCGAGCTTTTCCAGGGTCTTGTGCACCGGCACGCTGATGCGCTCTGGCAGTGCCGGCAAAACGCGCGGGCCCGCCTCGATAAGGGTGATGTGCATGTCCTTGGGCTGGATGCGGTCCAGGCCATAGGCCGCCAGTTCGTGCGCCGCGTGGTGCAGCTCGGCTGCCAGCTCCACACCGGTGGCACCGGCGCCGACGATGGCCACGCTGATTTTTTCGCTGGCCACATCACCGGCATGGGCACGCAGGTAGTGGTTGAGCAACTGCTGGTGGAAACGCTCGGCCTGCTTGCGGGTGTCGAGGAACAGGCAATGCTGCGCAGCGCCCAGGGTGCCGAAGTCGTTGGTGTTGGAACCCACGGCAATGACCAGGGTGTCATAGCCCAGGGTGCGCGCAGGCAGCAGCTCGCGCCCCTCTTCGTCGAGGGTGGCGGCCAGTTGAATCTGTTTGCCTTCACGGTCCAGGCCGCTCATGCGCCCCAGCTGGAAGTTGAAGTGGTTCCACTTGGCCTGGGCCACGTAGTTCAGTTCGTCTTCCGAGGAGTTCAGCGAGCCGGCGGCCACTTCGTGCAGCAGCGGTTTCCAGATGTGCGTGAGGTTGGCGTCGATCAGGGTGATTTCGGCCTGCTTGCGCTTGCCCAGGCTTTTACCCAGGCGGGTCGCCAGTTCCAGGCCGCCGGCGCCGCCGCCGACAATCACGATGCGATGAGTCATGGGGATATCTCATAAGGTTTACGGAATTCGTGGCCCCGGGGGCCGGCCGCAAACTGCACGAGGGGAGGGCGAGCGCAAAGCAGCTCATAGCACCAGTCCACTGAGCAGGCGGCTGATGAGACCCAACCCGATGGTCACGGCCACCACCAGCACAAGGAGCAGCCACGGCCGGAAGGGCCTGCGCTCGACTTGGTGCTGGGGGGCTCGCAAATACTCATCGACACGACGCTGATCTTCCGGATTCAGGCGGCTGGTCATGGTGGGGCCTCGTCAGGTAGACGTTTGTGACTGCGTAAACGCTACAGTGTTCACGCAAGCGCTTGAAACAAATGATAATGCTTTCTATATCTGGCGCCGAGTGTACGCCATCGCAAACATTCGCTGCACTGGATCAAAGACTGATGCCCACGTCGAAAACAATGCTGCGGCCCAGGTTGCCGCGCAGGAAGTCCGGCGCGTCGGGGTGGGCGAACAGCACCCGGGCAAATGTCGGCCCGACCAGTGACAGTGAGCGCCAGCCCTGACGCAGGTATTCGGTAGGCGGCGGGAAGTGGGTGTTGAGGTCCAGCACTTCGCGCTTGAGGCTGGCGAAGGCAATGATGTCCAGTTCGTTCAGCTCCAGCCCGCGTTCCCGGTAGTTGTGCGCTTTCTTGCGCAAGGTCGGTGCCAGCCGCCCCAGCAGCTCGGTGGCACTGATGCGCCGCGGGCGCGCTTCGCGGCGCACCAGTTGCGCCAGGGAGAATGCACTGCGCCGGCGCTGCAGTTCTTCGCGCCATTCATCGTTCAGCCGGCGGCCCTCGTCGAGCACGAAAAACACCTCGAACGCCGCGTCGCGGAACAGTACGTCTGGCGGCTCCTGCCCGGCCGGGGTGAAGTCCTCGCTGCGGTAGGGGATGTTCAGCCCCTGCAACAGGCGTTGGCACACCCAACGCTCCCGCTCCCACTTGCGGGCGTTGGAGAGAAAGGCATTGGCTTGTTCCGCCTGGATGGTAAGCAGGCGCAGGTAGTCTGAGTCATCCATGCAGACAAGCTTAGCCGCTAATCGATGACGATAAGATGCTGTTTGTGCGCAGAAATCAGCCCGGTACCGGCGCACTGTTGCGCTAGCCCCGCCAGATGAAACGCAGAATGGGTGTAGACTCGGCGTTATCCACATGGCTGCAAGGGGCATTCGTCAGGTGATCAGCGCGCAGGTGTTGTCCGGCACCACCCTTACGCTTGGCTGGCTGGGATATGTGCCGTTGCTGATCTGGGCGGTCAGCCAGGTGCGCTGGGTTGAGCTGTTCACTGACCGACGCCGCCAGCATCTGCTGTTTGGTACGGTGTTCTGCCTGTTTGCCTTATGGTTGGTGCGGCGCGATTTCGATACCGGTGTGTCGTACCACTTCATAGGCATGACGGCGGTCACGCTGTTGCTGGACTGGCCGCTGGCGGTGCTGGGTGGGTTCATGGCCCAGCTCGGATTGCTGGCGCTGGGGCGTCAGGACCTGGCGGCGCTAGGGGTGAATGGCTTGTTGCTGGTTGGCCTGCCGGTACTGATAGCCGAGGCGTGCGCGATAGGCGTCGAGCGTGCCCAGCCGCGGAACCTGTTTGTGTATATCTTCTGCTCAGGGTTCTTCCCGGCGGCACTGACCGTGCTGGCCTGCCTGTCGACCGCGCTGGGGCTGTTGTGGCTTGACGAGCGCTTCGCCATGCCGGAGTGGCTCAGCGATTTTGTCGGCTACCTGTGGCTGATGATGTTCCCCGAAGCGTTCATCAACGGCACGGTAATCAGCGCGCTGGTGGTGTTTTGCCCGGAGTGGCTGGAAACCTTCAACCGCACGCGGTATCTGCAGGCGCCGTGGAAGGAGGATGAGCGGTGATTGTGTGGGAGATTACCCAGCCCTTCGGGCTGCGCTGTCGCACAGGGAACAATGTTCAAGAGCGTTCACAGTCCCTTGTGGGAGCGGGCGTGCCCGCGAACACCGGCGGAGCCGGTGCCATACACCGCGTTGGCCGTTTCGCGGGCATGCCCGCTCCCACAGAACCCTGCAAAATCAATGATTCATGTGTTGTTCTATGGGGGCGGGTATGCCCGCGAAGAGGCCCGCAAAGCCACCTTGCTATCGGCTCAATGCCGCGGCTCCAGGTCCCCCGAATACAGTTCATCCTCGGAGTCTTCCGCCCCCGGAATCTTGTGCTCCTCCGCCGCCCAGGCCCCCAGGTCGATCAGCTTGCAACGGTCCGAACAGAACGGCCGGAACGGGCTTTTCTCGTTCCATTCCACAGGTGCGCCACAGGTCGGGCAATCGACGGTCAATGGCTGGCTCATGGCTGGCCTCCTCGTAAAGTCAGGTAAAAGTGGTGCAGGCGGTCAATCTGCTCATGCAGCGCGGCCAGGTCGCCGTCATTGACCACCACATCATCGGCATGGCGCAGGCGCTCCTCACGGGCCAGCTGGGCCTTGAGAATGGCCTGCACCTGCTCGGCGCTAGTGTTGTCACGCGCCAGGGTACGTGCCACCTGCAGTTCCTGCGGCGCATCGATCACCAGCACCCGCTGGGTCTTCTGGTACTGGCCAGACTCGATCAGCAGCGGTGACACATACACCGCATACGGCGATTCCGCCTTGGCCAGGTAGCTGAAAATCTCCTGCCCGATCAGCGGGTGCAGCAATTGCTCCAGCCATTTGCGCTGCGCCGTGTCGGCGAAGATCAGCTGGCGCAGGGCCGCACGATCGAGTTGACCGTCCGCCTGCAGCACACCGGCGCCAAAGCGCTCGACGATGCTGGCCAGGGCAGGGCGGCCAGGCTCGACAACCCAGCGCGCCGCCTGGTCGGCATCGACCAGGTGCACGCCAAGCTCGACAAAACGCTCGGCAGCAGCGCTCTTGCCGCTGCCAATGCCGCCGGTCAGGCCGAGAATCCAGGGGGTAAAGGCCGCAGTGGTCATCAGAATCCAAGCAGTTGTGTGTATGAAGCGTATATTTCATCACCCCAGAGCACGGCAATCCACCCCGCAATCGCCAGATAAGGGCCGAACGGGATTGCCGTGCCCATGGCATGCCGGCGCAGACGCAGCAGGCACAGCCCCGCCAGCGCCCCCACCACCGACGACAGCAGCAGGGTCAACGGCAACACCTGCCAGCCCCCCCAGGCCCCGATCAGCGCCATCAGTTTGAAGTCGCCATAGCCCATGCCCTCCTTGCCAGTGACCAGCTTGAACAGCCAGTACACCGTCCACAGGCTGAGGTAACCGGCAACCGCGCCCCACAGCGCACTGGTCAGCGGGACGTAGAGGCCAAAGGCGTTGACGATCAGCCCCAGCCACAGCATCGGCAGCACCAGGGCATCCGGCAGCAACTGGTGCTCGGCATCGATCAGGCTCAGGGCCAGCAGGCACCAGGTCAGCGGCAGCGCCAGCAAGGCCTCGGGCGAAGCACCAAAGCGCCAGGCTACCACCAGCGACAGCAGCGCGCTGGCCACCTCCACCAACGGGTAGCGCGGGCTGATGCGGGTTTTGCAGGCTGAACAACGCCCGCGCAAGGCCAGGTAGCTGATGACCGGAATGTTTTCCCACGCGCGAATCCGATGCGCGCAATGCGGGCAGCGCGAGGCGGGTAACCACAGGTCGAAACGCTCGTGTGGCGTGATCGGCAATTCCAGCATTTCCTGCGCCTCACGCTGCCATTGCCGCTCCAGCATGATAGGCAGGCGGTACACCAGCACATTGAGAAAACTGCCCACCAGCAGGCCGAGCACCGTGGCCAGGGTGAGAAAGTACGCTGGCTGCTCAGCCAGCAAAGTCCATAAAGTCATGTTCAGATCAAGCTACCCAACTGGAAGATCGGCAGGTACATCGCCACCACCAGGCCGCCCACCAGCAGGCCCAGGACCAGCACGATGGCCGGCTCCAGCAGGCTGGTCAACTGGTCCAGCGCCTGGCTGACCTGTTCCTCGTAATGGCTGGCGGCTTTTTCCAGCATCTGGTCCAGCGTGCCACTGGACTCCCCGATGGCCGTCAGTTGCACCAGCAGCGGCGGAAACAGCGGCTCAGCGGCCATCGCCTGGTGCAGCCCCTGCCCATTGGCCATGCCCTGGCGCAGCCGCAACACCGCCTGTTCATGCAGATCGCCGCCACTGACCCTGGCCACCGTGCCCAGCGCATCCAGCAACGGCACCCCGGCGGAGTAGGACGTTGCCAGGCTACGCGCAAACCGCGCCAGCGCCGCCTGCCCCAGCAGCGAGCCGAACACCGGCAAGCCCAGCACCCGGTGAGATATCCACAGGCGCGCTGGCGCGTGCTGCCGGTAGACCTTGCGCATGGCAAAGCCCAGGACCAAGCCCATCACCAGCAACAACGGCGCAAACCGGCTCAGCCCTGTGGACAAGTCGATCACCCATTGGGTAAATGCCGGCAGCGCCACGCCCATGCCAGAGAACATGCTCTCGAATTTCGGTATTACCTTCAGCAACAGGATCGCCGACACCCCCAGCCCCGTCAGCAACAGCAGCAACGGGTAGATCATCGCCTTGCGCACCTTCTTGTGCAGCACCCGACGCTGCTCCAGCATGCCTGCCAGCTGGTCCAGCTGCCGGTCGAGCGTGCCGGACTGCTCCCCCACCCGCACCAGGTTGCAGTACAACGCATCGAACCACCCCGGGTGGCGCTGCAACGCATCCGCCAGGCCCAGGCCCGAGGCCACATCCTGTTTCAACCTATCCAGCAATGCCGCCTGCGCCGCATCACAGCCACTGCGCCCCATCACCTCGAACGCCTGCAGCAGCGGCACCCCAGCCTTGAGCAGGGTCGCCAACTGCCGGCTGAACCCCGCCGGGTCGGCCTTTGCCCGCCGTTTCGGCAAACTGAATGTCAGCCCGCCGGCAGGCCGCAAACTGGCGACCTTGATGCCCTGGCGGATAAGCCCTGCACGCACATAGGCCGGGCTGCGCCCGGACGTTTGCCCGCTGACCGGCGCGCCGTTGGCGTCGGTGCCGTGCCAGGTGTAGAGGAGTGTGGATTGGGTCATGCAAAGGTCCTTTTTCTGCCCGTGCGACAAGCCTGGAAACAGCTTGCCGCGCCCATGCAAGGGCGTGCGTCCGAGATGCTCACTAGAGTAGTTCAGCGAAGACGACGCCCGAGCGGGCAGGGGTGACAAAAGGTGTCTGTTCAGGCCTACTGCGCCGCTGCCAGCCGGGGTCGAGCCTGACCTCAACGAGTACGCGTATCAAAAAGGAAAACGTTCATGAAAGGGCAACGCGGTATCACCCTGATCGAACTGATGATCGTCGTCGCGATCATCGGCATTCTGGCGACCATCGCCTTACCGATGTACACCAACCACCAGTCACGCTCCAAGGCCGCGGCCGGATTGCTGGAGATCAGCGCGCTGAAGACGGCGATGGACCTGCGGTTGAATGATGGGAAGGATGTGGCGGATGTGGCCGCGTTGGGTGGCCAGCCGGCGACGGCGCACTGTGCGATCACGGCTAGCGGCAAGGCGGCGGATGGCAGCGGGAGCATCGTTTGCACGCTGGTGGATGCGCCGGCCACTGTGCTGGGCAAGGCACTGACCCTGACGCGTTCGGCTACCGGGTGGGCGTGTATGACCGACATCGAAGAAGACCTGGCGCCGAAGGGGTGCAAGGCGCCTTGAGGGTGGGGCAATAAACTAGCGGAAACAGGGGTTTGCGTAACGGGTGCGAGCAGTGGTACGTTGCGCTACACGCCGGTGTAGCTCAGTCGGTAGAGCAGCGCACTCGTAACGCGAAGGTCGCAGGTTCGATTCCTGTCTCCGGCACCAGTTCAGGTTCCAGCGAAGGCTACCAAAATCTCTGGAATCCCCGTAAACCCGCCTTCTGGCGGGTTTTTTCGTTATGGCGTTCCGTCGGAATCCGACAGCTGCCAGCCGATTTAGGGGTAACGTTTGGGATAAAGTCGATTCGATAAAGGGGTTTACCCTTATGGCTCGTACTACTGTTCCCCTGACCGACACCGCCTGCCGCTCGGCCAGGCCTACTGACCGCCCCTACAAGCTTTTCGATGGTGACGGTCTTTACCTCCTCGTTTACCCCAATGGCCGCAAAGGCTGGCGCTTCCGGTATGTGAAACCGGATGGGCGAGAGGGGCTGACCTCGTTTGGCAACTACCCCGTCATCGGGCTCGCGGATGCTCGGCAGAAGCGTCTGGAGACTAAGCGGATGCTGGCGGAAGGCATTGATCCGATCGCCTCCAAGCAGCAGGCCAAGGCCGAAGCGGTTGTCAGAGGACACACATTCGAACGCGTTGCCTTGGACTGGCATAAGGAAATGTCCGTGAAGTGGGCGCCTGGCCATTCGAGGACCGTGCTGAGTCGTTTGAAGACTCACGTATTCCCGCTGCTAGGCGCACGCGCCATCGTTGATCTGGATACCTTCGACCTCATGCAGCCGCTTGAGGCAATTAAGAAGCGCGGCACGATTGATGTGGCTTTGAGGGTACAAAACTACCTGCAGAGCATCATGCGTGAGGCAAAGCGGCTGCGGCTGATCACGGTGAACCCGGCATATGACCTTGAGGGCTTCATCAGCGCGCCCCGGGTTACGCACCGACCTGCACTCCCGCTGTCTCGTCTGCCTGAGTTGATGGACCGCATCGAGAACTACAAGGGACGTACTCTCACTCGGCTGACCGTCATGTTGTCGCTGCATGTGTTCGTACGCTCCAGCGAACTGCGCTTCGCACGTTGGAGTGAGTTCGACCTGAAGCGCGGCATATGGGAGATACCTGACACGCGGCCCGCATTGGACGGCGTTCCGTATTCGACCAGAGGTACGAAAATGGCGGGCGACATCCATCTGGTCCCGCTGTCGCCGCAAGCGGTGGCGTTGCTCGAACAGATTCATGCGATCACGGGGTACTTCGACCTGGTATTCACCAGTGACGCCCGCTCGTGGAAGCCTATGTCCGAGAACACGGTCAACAGCGCGTTGCGGAACATGGGGTACGACACAAAGACTGAAATCTGCGGGCATGGCTTCCGGTCCATGGCGTGCAGTGCCTTGGTCGAATCCGGGCTTTGGTCAGAGACGGCTATTGAGCGGCAGATGAGCCACAGGGAGCGCAACAACGTTCGGGCGGCGTATATCCACAAGGCCGAGTTCCTGGAGGAACGGCGAATGATCATGAGTTGGTGGAGCCGTTACCTCGAAGCGAACCGGCAGGAGCATATCTCGCCGCATGAGTTCGCGAATCAGGCCGGGGCAAACGTTTCTAGCCTGAGAGCAAGGCGTGGCGCAGTCGAGTGAGCGCACGGCTTTGAAATTTCGGTGATCCGCTTTCCACGCGGGTCCATCCAAACAGGGCTGCAAAGCCGCCCTGTTTGGATGGACCTCATCTGAAAAATCAAAAGCACCCGATCTGCCACTGCAAACCACGGGATTCCGCCCACGCCCCATGCCATTTCCAACTGCAAAATCCGGCGGGCGAGTCGCTTGACCCTCCCGGATTGCGGGCGTAGAAAAGACAGTGCAAAGGCTGTCGTTGACAGCACCCCAGGTGACCCGAACCTTCAAGGTCACGCCGCTCCTGCGGTGGTTCTCCCCAAGGGCGATTCGCATCCGGCAGCTCGCCCGGTCACTACCCATGTGATGGATGCTCTTACACATATGGCTCTCGTGCGCCAGATACACCGTTCCTCGCTGCTCTGCAGCAACCTATCCGCTTGGCCGAATCTTGCGCCAACCTGTGCCCGTCTCTTTCTGTGGAAAGAGACGGGCACTTCTACCACTGCTGCAGCCCTGATCGCACAAGGCTTTGCGGCATTCCCCCTCGTGACAATCGGCGTGACAAACGCCGATGTCACCAGCAACAGCGCTGCAGATGATGGTGCCGCAGACCAAGGAACGGACTGCACCTGACTGACAGTCAGGCATGCCCCGGTCATCGCATTGCTGCTTGCACTTGGCTCAGGATCTTCAGGCACTGGTCTCGTCAGCCAATGCAGCCTCCACCCGCCCACCGGTAACGGTGTTCAGGAGGCCAGATCATGAGATGCCCTTGCTCCCGGTCGTAAGGAGCCGCCAGTCCCGCGTTAGAGGACATCCCCACAGGTCGCAGGGGCCTTGATCCCTGATAACACTCAACATTCTTGGCGGGATGACGTGGGGCGAGGATCAGAGACCAGGCGATGAGGTGATTCGACATGGCATTGGTGGGTAGGCGCGATGGCCGTAATTTCGGCTACGGCAGGCAATTGAGCTATGCAGGGCCGCAGGCGTTGAAAGACATGTTCGGCGGCGGCCACTACGGCACGGTGAAGGCACACTGTGATCGGTGGCAGGCATTCGTCAGATGGTGCCGCTCCGAACAAGGGCCCGGTATCAATGATGCGCGGCAGATTGATCGGAAGGTATTGGCGGACTATGCGGCGTACCTGCGCGATGCGGTTGAGTGCGGTAGCCTCGCCATCAGCACCGCACAAAACCGCCTATCCAGCGTTAACAGGACAATGGCGGCGCTGCGCGGTGATCAGTGTGTGAAATTGCCCAGTCCGAGCAAGGCGTTGGGAATGCAGCGCACCGGAGTTCGCCAATCGGCTCCGCAAGGCCAAGACCGCGAACAGGTTAAGCAGATCGTCGATGCGCTTTGTCGAGATCATCAGCAACGGGCCGCAGCGATTGTTCTGTTGGCACGAGCCACCAGCATGCGCCTGCGTGAGGCTATCCTGGCTGACCTGCCACGGTTAAGTCGTGAGGCTAAAGACTTAGGCAGAATCAACATTCAGGACGGCACGAAAGGTGGCCGAGCTGGCGCCTCGGCGCCACGCTGGATTGCGGTGGACGACCATGTTGTAGGTGCGCTTGGGTTTGCACGGCAGGTGTCACCTGCGGGTAGCAGCAACCTGATTGCGCCACACGAAAGTTACCTGAATCTTCTGCAAGAAATCATTCGCCCTGCGCGGGACATCCTGCATGCACACAATCTCAAAGGCTTCCATGAGCTAAGAGCGGCGTACGCATGTGAGCGCTACGAGCAGATCACCCAACACCCCGCGCCAATCAACGGCGGCCAATGTTGCCAGGTAGATAGAAACCTTGATCGTGAGGCCCGGTGGCGAATCAGCTACGAGCTGGGGCACGGTCGAATCGATGTGGTAGCTGCCTACATTGGAGGGCGCGCATGAGCAAGCCATTCGACATGGAACTGTTCTTGTCTGCGGTGCTGACGGGTTCATACGCAACGCGGCAGCGCCATTTTCGGCAAGCAAAGCTCATCCAAGCGGAGATAGCTGAACGGTGGCAGCTCGAAACACCTTGGGCATGGCGGAGAAAACATGTGTCATGGTTTCTTGAGCATCGCCTGGCTAGACGATGTGAGGCGACTCGGTATTACTACCTGCTGACTGTGCGGCTGCTAGCTCGTCGTTTAGAAAAGCCGTGGATCTTCAAATGCCAAGCTAAGTTTTGATGGATTACGACCCACCGCTTTCGACCCTAAGCGGTCATACAAATCAAGCCTTTCGCATGCGCGTACAAAGCCACTATGTCCTGAAAAACAACCATAAACGACGTACCGCCTCGGACAACGAACCTTCAGGATTGGATCACACCAAACCAAGGAGCAGGCCCTGATGACCACCTCGATCAAAAGCGTTGAAGCAGAAACTCGTTTCGTTGATGTCAGCAGTCGCCGGATTGCTTACCGTACCATCGGCGCTGGCAAACCTTTGGTTTTGCTGGTTCGCTATAGAGGTACCATGGATGATTGGGACCCTTTGTTCCTCGATAATCTGGTCACGCAAGGCTTCCAGGTAACAGTCTTCGACTACAGCGGTCTGGGCCAGTCAACAGGTGAGCCGAGCTATAACCCAGGCTCTCTGGCAAAGGATGCCATCGAGTTGATTCACGCCCTTGGCCTGGGCCGCGTCGTAATTGGAGGGTGGTCCCTTGGCGGTATTGCTGCACAAATTGTTCTGGCGCAAGCCCCGCAGCTGGTGAGCCACGCGGTACTGCTGGGCACAACGCCTCCTGGCCAGTTGGTGAAAACGGGCGAGCCTCTGTTTTATGAGCTTGCACGACGTGAAAATGACTTCGAAGATTTTGTGAAACTGTTCTTCGAGCCAACCTCAGATCAGAGTCGAACAGCGGCTGAGCTCGCCTGGTCGCGACTGGCGTCTAGAACCCAAAATCGTAGTCCGCAGGTGCCAGTTGCCTGGGCTGCACAGCAACTCGGCGACGCTCCCAAGAACCCGGTATTCCCCGTAGAAGCGGTACTGCAGGTCCTCAAGACCACCAACATCCCAGTTCTTCACATAGGCGGCGATCACGACATCGTATTCCCTGTAGAGAACTGGCAGGCGCTGACCAAGAAACTTCCATCGCTGACCCAACTTAGCTTGCCGAATGCCGGGCATGGCCCTCACATGCAATACCCTATCGCCACTGCCCGGCACATCGGGGCATTCGTCGCGGAGTAGCTGACCAGAAGCCGCACACAGAAAAGGCCACTTCATGTGGCCTTTTCTACTTTTCTACTAGCGTCATACCTTACTGCCACCGCTCATCATCCTGTAAACCGCTACGAATGAAAGACTCATTACCAGAACGGCAAAAACTATTGCGGTATCGAAGATGCCGTATCCGCTAGCTACCGCGTACCCAGCGATCATCGCCGGAACCCCCATACCGAGGTAGCAACAGAGGAAGGCAACGGACAACACACCCGCGACCTCTTCGGCGCGTGACTTGGATAAAACCAGTCGGATGCCACCTTGAAAACCAGCACCAAAGCCAGCTCCTGAAATCACAACGCCAAAGAAAAAGGGTGTGAGCGAACCGGTGATTAATGAGGCTAAGACCATAGCCATACCGGTCAACAGCCCCAGCGCACCAATCCAGGAGAGGGTATGCATTGACCGATTAACGAATGTCCCGATCGCAGCTACCCCACTTCCAGCGAAAGCCGCCAACACCAATCCTCCTGCCCATGACGCGGGTAGCGCAAAGAGCTGCTCAATTAACCGTGGTCCCATCGAAGCAAAAAAACCGGCGACAGCCCAGCCAGCAACGAATAACGACGATGCAATGATCATTGGTCCGCGCACATGCACGGGTATGCGGAATTGAGGCATCAGTGACCGGGCAGCCCCAGGTATTCTTGCGCGGACATCCCTCATGATGAGTAGACCAACGCCCTGAATGACCAAAATAAAAGCTAGCGCCGCGAACACGGTATGAGTGGGGTACGGTAATGCCTGTGCGAATACGCTACCCATCAGAGCGCCAACAGCGCTGCCGATGGCGGGAGTGAGGGCATTCACGACCGCGCCGCGCTTGTGGTTGAGGTCAATCAAGGCTGCGCCTACCGCTGGAACTGCAGCCCCTGTCGACACGCCTTGAATCAGCCTGCCAAGCACTAAATCCGTGAAGCCATCAGCTACACCCAGCATGTACATGGCCACCAATTGCAAAACAGTCGTCCACAACAGTACTGATCGACGACCGACATAGTCGGACAGCCGTCCAAACACTAGCAGTCCGGCGAGTACTGATATGGCATAAATACTGAAGATAAAGCTGATGCCCATCGCAGTGAAATGCCACTGGTCCTGATAGATCGGATACAACGGTGTAGGTACGCTGGATCCAGCCAGGAAAGTCACTGTGATGGAGGCAAGCAGCCCAAACCGAGTTCGCGGGCCAAGACGCTGCTTGTCGTCATTGGCAACGCTTACTCCAGGGGTTATCAGAATCTGGTTCATGACTTGTGCTCACAGTAAGCGGTTGATCAACAGGCATACGCCCATCGCAAATACCAGTGTTCCAGTCCCGAAGCGCACGGCTCGCCAAGGGCGAGCGCGTGCAAAGGTTATGAAAGCCATGCGTCACACTGAGGCCAAAAGCGAATAGTTAATCGCTTTTGTAACGTCAGCTTGTGGATTAGAAATGGCATCGAGCATACGCCCTACGACTTTTCCGCCCTTGATCAAGGCAGGCGCGTCGTGACTTGGAAGCAGAAATTTGCTATCTGCAAGCGCCCTTTTGAGAGCTTTCTTTTCATCCAGTGTGGACATGGCCCGGTTCGCTGTGATCGTCGGTTCATGGGACGCTTGATCGAGAATGGGCTCAATCAATTGGTCGTGGATGTCATAGGCGATGTCGCCGCAGATATTCGCCATTCCTTCGTCAGTTTCGACCAAGACCGATATCGAGCCTGGCGTGTGTCCCCCAGACAGTCGAACTGCTACGCCAGGGATAACCTCTTCTTCGAACGTACCGTCGACATCGAACAGGCGAATTGCGCCTCGAGTGTGGAGACGATCAATCAAATGCTTGGTATCAGCCGCGGTGTACATGAGCGGTCCCATGATGCCGGATGCAGCGAACTCCAGCTCACGACGGGAGATGCCGACTGTAGTCGCCATCGGGAAGAGATCAGTCATGCCGACGTGATCGATATGAGCATGCGTGTGGACGATGTGCCGGATGTCGTTAATCCGCAACCCATGCTGGGCCAGATGGTATTCAAGCGTCATTTGCGGCGTCACTTCGTACGTCAGTCCATATTCTTCATACTGCTGGGCATTACGTGACCCCGTATCGACCAGGATCGGTTCCTCCCCTCCAGTAATAAGAAAACCCAGAACCGAGATGGTGACTTGCTCGCCGGGGTTCCGGAACATGACCAGACCACTCGAATCCATCTGCATGTTTCCGAGGTTAATAGGATGGATCTTCAGTGCCATGGTGATTCTCCTTGCGGGGCGACGCTTGGGTTAAGACAGAGCGTCAGAACGGGTAAGTGCCGTCTCGCTCTGTCCTGTTAAGAACCGATCGGTTCAATATAGGGCGACCCAGACGCTGGCGCAAGAGAAAAAAACCATTCAGTTCAAAAAGGTGATGGAATTCGTTTAGAGAGCCCGCAACGCGGCCATGAAATGGTCGACCCGATCGCCAGCCCCATCAGCAGGCAAGCAGCTTTCAACGCACACACCAGAGAAAAACACCATGATGATGTCCGCAACAACCTCTGGAGCCAGTCGTGTCTTCTCAGCCCTTACGTTGTCAGCGATTTCCGGGAGCAAGCGACGATGACAATTCACGAGCAGTTGACGGACCTGGTCGGAAAGCACGGGAAACTCTCGTAAAGCATTGACCGAAAAACAGCCCATACACCCGTTATCTTGAGGGTCGCCAAGCCGAAGAAAACGCTCGATATTCGCCCATCCTTGCGGCTGAGCAGTCAGGATTTCTGGTGCTCCGCGGTTTGCGTAGTAATACGCCAAAGCGCTCAGAAACAGATCATCCTTATCCTTGAATTCTGAATACAGGCCTGACTTATTCACACCCGTAGCCTGCTCAAGATGATGAAGAGAGGTGCCGGAGTAGCCGTACTGCCAAAACACGGGCAGTGCCTTCTCCAGAACCGTCTCACGATTGAATTTTCGAGGGCGTCCCATTTTCGGTACCTAAACGATCGACATGACCCCAGTATCGAACCGTTCGGTTTAATAGGAAAGCGTTTTCTATCCGACTCGCCTCGCATCGCGGCGAACTGCTTGCGGGGGAACCCCAAAACCTCGGATGAATACCTCGCGCATGTGTCGACGATCCCTGAACCCGGTTTCCCTTGCTACCGTGTCCAGGCTATGGCGACTCTGCTCGATCATTAGCCGAGCTGCCTCTAGTCGTAGGCTCTCCACCGCTTTAGCAGGTGATTGACCGGTTTCGGCAGTGAAGACGCGCGTGAATTGCCTTGGGCTCAGATGAACAACCTCCGCGAGCTCTTCAACACTCAATGCCCTGTTCAAATGCTTACGTGCATAATCCAAAGCGCTCTGAATGCGATCAGACTTGGGCGCCAGAGCAAGCAACTCAGAGTGCTGAGACTGCCCTCCCGATCGGCGCTGGTGCATTACGAGCTTATGAGCAACCGATTTCGCGAGCTCCGTTCCCAAATCCTTCTCCACCATCCCCAATGCCATGTCGAGGCCTGCGGTCATTCCTGCAGAGGTCCAAACAGGGCCGTCCACAATGAAGATGCGATCCTCTTCCACCTCAATGCTCGGGTGCATGCTTTGAAGAGTCTTGGCATATGCCCAGTGAGTAGTCGCACGCCGGTTATCGAGGACACCCGCTTGAGCTAAGACGAACGCTCCTGTGCAGATGCCCGCGATGCGCCTAGAGCTCTGGGCAAATCCCTGCACGCGGGACAGAACCTCGGCAGCGGGAGGCGTAAGCGGAGTGAGTGTCCCTGTGATCATCCAGCTATCTGCAAGCCCTGGATCATCCAAAGCCAGCGTATCGATGTGCATACCCAAGGATGATCGAATGGTCCCTCCTAACACCGAGTAGTTCTGAATCCGGTACACAGGCTCGCCCGCGACCATGTTCGCGAATTCAAAAACCGCCTGGGTGGCCAGAGACATCACCTGAAATCCGTCCGTGACCAAGTAGCCGATTCGATGCATGACCGTGCTCCGATTGTGATGTCCTAAAACATGACCATATGCGTCGTTTAAGACAAATCTGTTTTTTTGCATCATGGCTCCACACCCAAACAACGGAGCTGGACCATGACTCAGGAATACAAAGGCACCGCCCTGATCACAGGCGCATCCACCGGCATCGGCGCAGTTTTCGCAGACCGCCTGGCTCAACGTGGCTATGACCTGATACTGGTCGCCCGCAATCGTGATCGCCTGAACGCTCTTGCGAGCCGCATCACCAACGAGACTCAGCAGAGCGTTGAAGTCTTCCCCGCAGACCTGGCCAACGCAGCGGACCTGGCGCGAGTGGAACGCAAATTGCGCGAAGACGCCAGCATCAATCTGTTGGTTAACAACGCAGGCATCGGTACTCACACCCGTTTGCTGGACAGCGACGTGGAGCGAATGGCCGAGATGATTAGCCTCAACGTCACGGCACTCACTCGACTGACCTACGCCGCAGTTCCAGGCTTCAGCGCTCGCCAACAGGGCGCAATCATCAATATCTCATCAATCGTCAGCCTGGCACCGGAAATTCTGAATGGCGTGTATGGCGGGAGCAAAGCCTACGTCACGGCCTTCACACAGTCGCTGCACAAAGAGCTGGCAGAACAGGGCATCAAGATTCAGGCGGTACTGCCAGGAGCTACGGCTACCGATTTCTGGGAGATCGGGGGGCTGCCCGTCGAGAACCTCGATCCCAACATCGTGATGTCAGCAAGCGACCTGGTGGATGGCGCCCTTCAAGACTTCGACAACGGTGTCCTGATCTCCATCCCTTCCATGCAGGACATACAGCATTTCGAGCTGTACGAAAGCAGCCGCAAGGCGCTCTTCGGACATCTCTCCAGCAACAAACTCGCTCCGCGTTACGACGTTTAATCAATCAATTGAAAGGATACAAAACATGAAAACTAGCGCAAACACCATCTTCATTACTGGCGGCACCTCGGGCATCGGCCGCGCTCTGGCCGAAGCGTTCCACCAGCGTGGAAACAAAGTCATCATCGCGGGCCGACGCCAATCGTTGCTGGATGAAATCGCCAGCGCCAATCCCGGCATCGACACCGTTCAGCTTGATATCAATGATCACCAGCAGATCAAGGACGTTGCACAAGAGGTTATCCGTCGGCATCCCTCGCTGAACGTCATCATCAACAATGCCGGCATCATGCCTTTCGACAACCCAGGCTCTGGGGATTATGACGATGAGCAGGCTGTAGGGCTGCTGCAAACCAACCTGCTGGGCCCGGTGCGTGTTAGCGCAGCGTTTGTAGAGCATCTCAAGCGCCAACCCGATGCCTACATCATCAACAACAGCTCGGTACTGGCCTATCTGCCACTGGCCGCGACAGCCCTCTATTCGGCGACCAAAGCTGCGATTCACTCCTACTCGCTGTCGCAACGTTTTGCCCTGCGCGATACCAGCGTCAAGGTTCTGGAAATCGCACCGCCATGGGTAGA
Source organism: Pseudomonas sp. B10(2017) (assembly GCF_002113295.1). NCBI lineage: Bacteria > Pseudomonadati > Pseudomonadota > Gammaproteobacteria > Pseudomonadales > Pseudomonadaceae > Pseudomonas > Pseudomonas sp. B10(2017). The sequence goes on along the minus strand of NZ_NEJU01000018.1, from coordinate 73,781 downwards.
CACCGATCTGATCCACAAAAGTGGTGATGAACGCGCCATGCCGCTGGACGAATTCATCCAGGAAACCCTGGAAAAACTGGAAACAGCGACAACCGAAGTCCTGGTTGACCGCGTCGTACCAGTACGCGCCAACCAAGGGCCAAACGAGCATGAACTGATCAACCAGTTCAACCAGGCTCTGGCCGAAAACCCTATCCCTGTCGCCTGAACATAAACGCATTGGACAACCTGGAAGGAAGCAAAATCATGACCCGAATTGCTGCTTTGACCCTTGACCAAGCTCCAGCCGCTGCGCGCACTGCCCTTCAGGGCATTGAAAAAGGCTTGGGGTTCATCCCTAACGCCTTCGCTACCCTGGCTCACTCTCCAGCAGCCTTGGGTGGATATCTCGCTCTGGCACAGGCGCTTAGCAAGAACAGCCTGACACCTGCCGAACGTGAAGTAGCGGCACTGGCGGCCTCGGAAGTTAACGGATGCGATTATTGCGTCGCGGCTCACAGCTTCTTCGGTGGGAAGACCGGACTGAACGCTGATGATTTGCTGGCGGCGCGCGCTGGCACGCTGAATGGAGTCGCTGCACTGGCTCGGGCTGTCACCCTCAGCCGCGGCCAAGTGAGTGACGAGCATCTCTCAACCGCACGGGAAGCAGGGTTGGACGATGCAAAAATCGTCGACGTCATCGCGCAAGTCTCCCTGCTGACCTTGACGAACTACCTAAACAACGTGGCGAAAACAGACATCGACTTCCCACCGAAAGCGATCTGACCCGACGCCTGACTTTGAGCGACGCGTGCGCTCCTTCCAAGGCGATCAGCCATTCCTCGAATGGCTGATCGCCTCAACCTTCAGCGAAACGGCGAAAGTCTTCCTCGGGTTAGCTAGTTTTTGAGGCTCACGAAGGGAGTTAGCCTGACATCACTCTCTGACCTGTAAAGGACAACCTCATATGAAAGCCGTAGTTTTCCAAGAAGCTGGTTTGCCAATCCAAAACGCTCGTTCCCTGTTCGAAACGGACCTGCCGAAGCCCACCCCAGGTGCTCGAGATCTGCTTGTAGAAGTGAAGGCGATTGCGGTGAACCCGGTAGATACCAAGGTGCGAGCCCGCAATACCAGCCAAGAGGTCCAAGTGCTGGGTTGGGATACCGTTGGTATCGTCCGTGAAGTGGGCAGCGACGTTTCATTGTTCAACGTTGGCGACGAAGTATTTTACGCCGGCGCTATCGATCGCCCTGGTAGCTACAGCGAATTTCACCTGGTGGATGAGCGCATCGTCGGCCAAAAACCACGTAGCCTGGACAATGCCAGTGCCGCAGCCTTGCCGCTGACTTCCATTACTGCCTGGGAGCTGTTGTTCGATCGACTGGGCGTTCAGGAGAACGGTGGTAAAGGGCAAAGCCTGCTGGTCATCGGCGCCGGTGGTGGGGTTGGCTCCATCCTGGTCCAGCTGGCCCGCAAACTTACCCAACTCACTGTCATCGGTACAGCGTCGCGGCCAGAGACTCAGTCTTGGGTACGGGAACTGGGCGCCCACCATGTGATTGATCACTCCGCCTCGATCCCGCTGCAGCTTGAAAACCTGAAACTCAACCCGGTCGACTACGTCATCAGCCTGACCCATACCGAAACCTACCTGCCCCAGATCGTTGAAGTGCTTCGCCCACAAGGCAAACTGGCGCTGATTGATGACCCAGCACAACTGGACGTCATGCCACTCAAGCGCAAATCGCTTTCGCTGCATTGGGAACTCATGTTCACGCGTTCTCTGTATCAAACCGCAGACATGATCAAACAGCATCAGTTGCTGAACAGAATTTCCGAGCTGGTCGATAACGGCGTCATCCAGACCACCATTGGGGAACACTTCGGCAAAATCAGCTCAGATAACCTCAAGCGCGCCCATGCGCTGATCGAGAGCGGCAAAGCCAAAGGCAAGATCGTTCTCGAAGGCTTCTAACCCGCTGATACGCTCAAGGACAAGCATATGAAAGCTTTCTTCCAAGCCACTGGCCTGGCTGTCGCGGTCTCGCTCAGTGCAATGGCCATGGCCGATACCGCCTCGGGCACAGGCACCAACCCCGAACGTGTTTTCGCTTTCAATGGCGCCATGCCTACAGGCGTGACCGTCACCGAAACGGGTCGGATCTTCATCAACTTCCCTCGTTGGGGAGATGACGTACCCTACACTGTGGCGGAGATCAGACAGGGCCATCTGGTTCCTTACCCGGACCTGAAAACGAATGTCGAAAACGCCAAGGATCCGGCCGCCGGGTTCATCAGCGTGCAGAGCGTCGTAGCTGACGGTCAAGGGCGTGTCTGGGTATTGGATACAGCCGCTCCCGGCTTCTCCGAGCCCAAGGCAGGTGGAGCCAAGCTGATCGCAATCGACTTGAACACCAACAAGATCGTGAAAACAGTTGTGTTCCCGCGTGAAGTGATTCTGCCAACAACCTATGTGAATGACGTACGTTTTGATTTTCGCGTAGGTAAAGAAGGTACCGCTTACGTCACCGATTCGTCGGTAAAAGGGCCAGGCGGAATCATCGTCCTGGACCTGGCCAGCGGTACGGCAACCCGTCGCCTTAGCGGGGCCAAATCAACTTCCGTAGACCCTGAGTTCCGACCTGTCATCGAAGGGAAACCAGCACTCATCACCCGCGACGCGCAGGGTAAATCAGGACTGCTGACCGTAGCCTCGGACGGCATCGCCCTGTCGAGCGATGGTAAGACGCTGTACTTCTGCCCGCTTTCGAGTCGACACCTGTATTCGGTTCCAACGGCTTTGTTGCGAGACCCCAATGTAAGCGAAGCCGAACTTGAACGAGCCGTTGTGGACCTGGGTGAAAAAGGCGCCTCCGACGGTCTTGAGGCTGATGCTGACGGTGCAGTCTATGCGGGCGATTATGAGCACAACTCCATCCGCAAACGCCTTGCCGATGGCACTTGGCAAACCGTGGTCGAGGATTCGCGAGTCCTTTGGCCGGATACCTTGTCGATCGGCCCAGACGGGTATCTGTACTTCACTGCCAACCAGCTGCACCGCTCACCTGGCTTCAACGATGGCCAAGACAAACGGGTGAAGCCTTACAGCCTGATGCGCGTCAAGATCGACGCCAAGCCTGCGCAAACGCATTGATAAGGAATGACATGCAAAAGCACATTCGCTTGGGCTACATCGACCTCAGCTTCCATGCCGCTAGCGCAGCGCTTGTGCAGCGCACGCTAGAGCGACATGGTTATCTGGTGGAAGTCAGCACAGCGCCTCATGAGGAAATGTTCCGGTTGTACAGCGAAGGACAGGTAGAGATGCTCGTATCAGCCTGGCTGCCAGCCAGCCACGGTGCCTACCTGGCAGCTTGCAAGAAACCGAGCACTTCCCTTGGAGTTCTTTACAACCCGTTCTGCATTTGGGGTGTGCCTGATTATGTACCGGAGGATCAGGTCGCTACGATTGCAGACCTGCTGAGGCCGGATGTTGCCCAGCGGATGAGCCGCCGCATCCAAGGCATAAACCCTGGTGCTGGTATCAGTCGCTTTTCCAAAGCCATGGTGACGCAATACGAGTTGGATGCTGAAGGCTACTTTTTTGCGCAAGGCACCGAGGCCGATTGCTTCAATCGTTATGAGCAATCCTATGCCGAGCGGGAATGGTTTGTCGTGCCGCTGTGGCATCCTCAATATCTGCACCATGCCTACAAAATCCGAGCCCTGGATGAACCGCTCGGGCTGTTGGGTGGTGAAGATCAAGCAACGCTCATTGCCGCCAGTGACGTTGTGCAAAAGATGCCGAAAGAACTGATTGAGGACCTAATCTCGCTACAACCTGGCAATGCCGCGGTCAGTGAGCTTGATTTTCTTATCCGTCACAAAAAGCTTTCAGCCTTGGACGCTGCAGACATTTGGCTCTCCCGTCAGTCAGCACCGGCGCAAGCTTGAATCAATAGCGGGGCCCGGTGCCCCGCCACTGCCCGACTAGCTTTCGAAACGTTTTGCCAGAAAGGCTCTAAGCGATTGGATGGCCGGCGTGAGCGATGTGCGATGGGCACATACCAGCTGAAGCGGTGCCGGCTGCCCATAGCTTTCCGGGAATAGCTCAACCAGGCGGCCGCTACGAAGATCCTCAGCAACATCGAGCTTGGACTTGTAAACGATCCCCAATCCGGCGACAGCCCAGCGTCGAACAATATCGGCATCATCGCTGATCCGATCACCTGTCACCTGAACCGTCCGCACTCCCTGTGGGAAATTGAAGCTCCAACGCTCGTAGGTTTGCTCGCCCATCACATATCTCAGGCAATTATGCCCGCTCAACGCCTCAGGAGATTCCGGCATACCATGACGCGCGAGATACGCCGGCGAGGCGCAGACTGTTCTGCGGTTCATCGGTGCGAGTGCCAAGGACACCAGGCCCGAGTCACTCAACTGCCCATACCTGATACTAGCGTCCAGATGTTCCCCAACCAGATCGGCCACCTGATCACTAACCCGCAATTGCAGACGTACCATGGGGTGCGTTTGCTGAAACTCATCAAGCCACGGAAGCAACACATTCCTGCCGATATCAGATGGCATCGACAAGCGAATAGTGCCAGCGATTTCGTCACGGCCCTGGGTCAACGCCACCTCGCCATTATCAAGTGCTTCCAAGGCTTGCCGCGCGTGCGGCAAGTAGCGCTCGCCATCATCGGATAATCTCAACCGACGCGTCGAGCGAACAAACAATCTCGCGCCCAGGTTGCTTTCCAGACGCTGAATGGCACCGCTCGCCAAGGCGGGCGAGATGTCGAGCAACCGCGCCGCGGCGGAGAAACTACCCGCAGCAGCCGACGATACGAAGACCTGCAGATCATCGATTCGTATGATTTTCTTCACTTTGACGAAATTCTTTACGTGGTGGCGAGGTTTTTCAGCGTAATGGGAAAAAAGATCATTGCCCAGCCCTTCAAACAGGAACTTGCAATGAACTTCCCTAAACGACTTGCACTAACAGCTGTGATGGCAGGCTTTATCGGTGTCGCCCACGCCGAGGTGCCGCCAACCCTTCACGTGGTAGCCCAATCGGTAAATGCTGTATGGAATGCGGTGGCCGTGGACAGCGCCGGAAGCCTATACGTATCCGGCCCAAAATGGACTGGCTCAGCGGGGCCATCCGTATCGAAGCTGGACCAAGCTGGCCAGCCCCATCCCTTTCCAAACGAGCGCTGGAATAGCAATGACGCGACCATTCCAGCCGAACAGCGCTTCGTCAATGTCAATGCCATGCGCGTTGATGACAACAGCCGGCTGTGGATAGTCGATGCAGGCGTAACTGACTTCGGCGGCAAAGTCATTCCAGGTGGTGCAAAGGTCGTGGTCGTTGACCTAAAAAGCGGCGAAGTGATCAAGGTCATCCCATTCGACAGCAGCATCGCTCAAGAACATAGCTACATCGACGATATCCGACTCAATGGCAAGCATGCCTACCTGACGGACGCTGGCGTTCCTGGCATCGTTGTCTTGGACTTCGAAACCAACAAAGCCCGGCGCGTCTTGACGACCAGTCCTGCTGTACGCGCGCCCAAGAACCGCGACATTATCCTGAGCGGCAAAGTAGTCAGAGCGCCAGATGGGACGGCATTGAGGGTGCATTCCGATCCCCTTGAGGTATCCCCGGACGGGAAATGGCTCTACTTCGCACCGTTGGAAGGCCCTTGGCACAAGATTGAAACGCGCTGGCTGGATGATGCCAACGTGCCTGAAGTTGAGCTCATCCAACATGTCGAGTTCTGGCGAGATCTGCCGCCGGTCGGTGGGACAGTCATGGACAGCAAGGGCAATTTCTACTTCAGTGACCTAGCTGAAGATAGCGTCAAGCGAATCGCCACTGACGGCACCATTCAGACCATTGCAAAGGACACTCGCCTGCACTGGGTCGATGCACCCGCGTTCGACAACCAGGGCAGATTGTACTTGCCGGCAGCGCAAGTCGATCGAGTAGGCTTGTTCAACCATGGCGCATCGAAGGTCGAGCGACCACTGAGCGTCTATCGCATAGACCCTAAGTAACCTCACTGCACCCGTTTCAGAGCTAATGCGTTACGCATTGCGAACTCTGAAACGGGTTTATCGAAAAGCCTTCGCCAAACGTTATGGTTCAGGTCCGGCGGGAGCGCGAAGCTAATGCAGAGACCACGACCCCCAAAACCACAAGGCCGAGCCCGGCAAGGAACATGGTGGAAACGGTCGCACCAAAAGCCAAGCAAGAGAACACTGTTCCAATCAGGGGTACCCCAAGGGTGAAATTTGACATGCCAAACGTCGAAATTCGCCGTCCGTACTCCGCAGAAATCACAAAGCACGCCGATGTCGCAATCGGACCGATGAAGAACAATTCCTCAGCGAGTTTCCTATCCAGGACAAGGGATGTCGGTGAGCCTTCGCTGACATAGGCTGCAATCGCCAATGGTATGGTAGCCAAGAGCATCTGCCACGGGGCAAGCGCCAGAGGCGGGGTCACCCACCGATGACGTTTCACATGAAGGATGACAATCGCCCAGCTGACCGCTGCAAGAAGCAGGAATATTGCCCCCAACACTGTTTCCTGATTTGTCCATTCGAGCTCTCCTGGGGAGCACACAGCCGCGATCCCTGACATCCCTATGACAAGCCCTGCAATCTGCAACCTGGAGGGCATTTCACGGAACATGACCCAGGCGACAACCACACACCACAGTGGCGTTGTGTATGCCAAGAGCACAGCGCGGCTAGTGTCGACATGAACCATCGCCACCATACCCAGACCTGTGAAAGCCATCATCTGCAACAAACCCACGCTTGCGATGATTGGCACATCCTCTCTAACGGGGAGCTTGAGCTGTCCTCTCGCAACCAGATAGACAAAAAGACAGACCGCGGCACTGGCGAAACGAATGGTAGCCAGCCAGAGCGCAGGTACGTCATGCAATGCAAGCTTGGTAACCGGCCAGCTACTTCCCCACAGGAGCACCATGACACCAAGCCAAACGTAAGTCGAAGATATCCCGAAATTTTTGGAGCGGGTCTTAAACACTTGCTGAGTTGAAGCGCGCATGGTGCCACCTCGTTGCAATCTAGTTACGTAGCACCATGATATTTTTGGGCAAGCGAAAAAACGTACCTATCTCTTCCTCAGAAGTAGAAATACCGGTACATTTCATTGGAAAGCTCTCATGAAGAGGAAAAATTTACCATGAGCCGCTCGAAGCTCGATGACGCTAGCCTGCGCATCCTTGATGCACTCCAAGAAAATGCGGAGTTAAGCAATGCAGAACTCGCTGAAATGGTAGGGCTTTCAACATCGCCGTGCTGGCGACGTGTCTCAGAGATGAAGGAAAGTGGGGTCTTACGAGGGGCCGTAACGCTAGTTGATCCTGCAGCGCTCGGTCTTGCAATAAATGTATTCGTACACGTGTCGCTCAAACTTCAGGACAAACAGTCTCTAGAAGTATTTACGAACGCAATCAGGGAGCGTCCAGAGGTGATGGAGTGCTATTTGATGAGCGGCGAGGCGGACTTTATGCTGAGGGTGGTAAGCGAAGACCTGACAAAGTATCAGGCGCTACTGCTTGACTGCTTGACCACCATACCCGTTGTGGCAAGCATCAAGTCGAGTTTCGCACTTAGCCAAGTTAAATATACGACTGCACTGCCCACGAATCATTTGAGAGGGCGCGCTTCAGCGGGTAACAACTAACGCTCATCCTTTCTCTCACTCCTCAACCGAGGAGTGAAAGGTAGTTTCTGATTGGTTGAGCTTGCTCGTGCCGCCTGCTCACCAAGCCTAGCCAAGACACTTCCTCCAAACCATTAACGGGGCGGAAGGTAACTCCAGGTAGACTCACTGCGACGGCTGCCGATTTCGGCACGATAGAGACCCCTTGTCCCAGTGCCACCAGAGCCAATACCGCGACTAAGCTCCCGGGCTGGGGCCCAAGCTTTGGGACGAACGCGCCCAAACTGCCGGCTGTGATCGTCCCGGAGACCTGCTCTGGCAATATGAACAACTCATCACCCAGATCACCAGGATCGATGCAATGACGAGAGGTGAGCGGATGCGAGCAAGGTAACGCAAGCACATAACCTTCTTCATCTAGATGCGCGACCTTCAACTCAGCCGGAAGTACCATGGGCGCTCGCACGTAGGCGAGATCAATGCGCCCCTCCGCCACTAGCCGAGGAAGCTCTACCATAGGATATTCGCGCAAGGACAATTGTACGCCGGGGAAATCCTTCTTAAACGTCGTCGTATGCCTCTGCAATGCTCCATTGAACACTGCCGAGGCAACATATCCTATTTCGATGTGCCCATTTTCACCCCGCCCGGCGCGTTGCGCTTGCTCTTGAGCGATATCAAATCGATAGACAACATCACGAGCCTCTGTAAGCAACGCCTTACCCGCTTCGGTCAAAGTCGCTTGGCGCTGTGCTCGGACGAAAAGTTGAACTCCTAACTCTTCCTCCATTTCCTTGATCTGTCGACTCAGCGTTGGAACGGCGATATTTAGGCGAAATGCGGCCCTAGTAAAATGACTGGCTTCAGCTACCGCCAAAAAATACTTAAAATGTCTGATTTCCACTACTTTATGTCTCACCTGAGAACCGAACAAGTCCGAAACCAAACTTAGCCGTTACGTTAGCTTAAAGCTCATGGCAAACCGTTTCCAAGCCAGAAGTTTGGGTTTACAACAGACTCCACCTGTACAGCGGAAGCAGCTGGAGCCAAGCGGTAAACCTGTACACTCGCTTTGCCGTCGATAGCCGCACTTAAATTTTTAAACGCCTCACCGAGTGTATGTTGAGTCAGCGCATCATCATTTTGCCAAAGCTCAAGCATGGTCCAGTGGCCTTGAGTGTCCATGTTTTCAAAAAGACGATAATGAAGACACCCGTGCTCTGACTGCGTCGCTTCGACAGCTATTTGCAGGGCGCTGTGAACCTCTGCTACTGATGATGGATCTGCGGTGATATGCGCTACAACGGTAATCGTACTAGTCATGGCGAGCACTCAGTTTGTTGATGCCTTAGCTTGATCAATTCCACTAGCACGTGAAACCCAAAGGGTAGTGAAACAGTTTCAACAAATTGACGAAAGTCCCGGAAACCCTTCTATCGCGGGCCAGCGCACAGCCGTCATACCTACGTTAGTTTTTAGCTAACGAAATCGTTCATCGATGAGAGATCTTGATCGATTACTGCCAGATAAAATCGAGGACTGACCATCCAGGAGTGCGAAAATTGGCTAGCGAACCGACCTACAAACATCCAGGATTGATCCTCGCAACGGCATCCGCAGTATGTGCGCTTATCATCCTCGACACGAACATTGTCGCAGTGAGCTTACCGACCATTGCTCGCGAGCTGAATGCCACCCTTACCGATATTGAATGGGTTGTAAGCGCGTACCTACTGAGCTTCGCAGCTCTTTTGTTGCCTGCAGGAAGCCTGGCCGACAGGTTCGGTAGAAAACGAACGCTTCAGATTGGTCTGACAATTTTCGCCGCGGCATCGGCTGCCTGTGCAGCTGCTCCGACTTTGTTGCTCCTGGATGTAGCCCGCGCTTTCAAGGGTGTAGGAGCAGCCTTACTCCTAACGTCTGCACTGGCAAGCATCGGCCATTGCTTCCCCAGCGAACCAGCTCGTGCCAAAGCATGGGCATTTTGGGGAACCACAATGGGGATCGTCATTACTAGCGCTCCGCTCCTTGGTGGGCTCATCACCACTACGATCGGATGGCGATGGATTTTCTGGCTGAACGTTCCGGTGAGCTTGTTGCTCATGTGGGCAGTGCATCGTCTGATTCCAGAGTCTGGCAACAAAAAGGCGTCACGACTTGATCCAGTTGGAGCGTTGCTGTTCAGCGCCTCCTTGGCTTGCATTATGTGGGGCCTCATTGAAGCCAACCGCGCGGGGTGGCAATCAACAGCAACTACCCTGCGCTTGACTGCAGGGCTACTGCTGATGGTGCTGTTCGTAATTTTCGAGAAGCGTCATCCACGCCCCATGGTCGACTTCGACCTGATGAAGCATGCCCGCTTTAACGCTGCGCTGCTGGGCATGTTTTCGTATGCCGCGTGCGCGCAGGTCATGATGACCCTCCTGCCATTCTACCTGCAGGCTGGCCTAGGCTTTTCGGCCATAAACTCGGGACTCGGGATGCTGCCATTTGCTCTGGCCATGTTCCTGATGCCGCGAGTAGGTGCCTATTTGCCGAAGAACATTCACCCCGCCACGATCATGAGCATAGGCCTGCTGCTGGTGGGCCTGGGTAACGTTCTTTGCGCCATGGTAGCCACCTCCGGTAGCTATCTGCTCTTCGCGATGGCAAGCACGGTGCTTGGTGCCGGTGCTGGATTGTTGAACGGCGACACTCAGAAAAACATCATGGCTTGTATCCCTCCAGATCGCCTAGGCATGGGTTCAGGCATGAGCACAACAATGCGATTCTCGGCCATCAGTCTTGCCATTGGGGTCTATGGAGCACTGCTCGTGGTGTTCACGAGGGATGCACTCACGGACTCGCTCAGGACGATAGCCCCTCAACTGTCCTTTGAAGCAGAAAGGCTTGCGTTGAGCACCGCAGCAGGTGATTTGCACAGTGCCTTAGAAACCATTCCGGAAGCATCCAAGGCAGTTGTCCGCGTCGCTGCCGAACTCGCTTTCATGCAAGGTTTTTCCCAGATGCTATTCGTGGCCGGAATTCTGGGAATGCTTGCTGCGTTGATCGTTGGCATCTACCTACGCCGGCCGCTGCCAAACTCTGGCGTCATGCCAACTCTGAACATGAAACCAAACCAATGATTCCAATCATCTCCTCCGACAGCTGATTTCTCGACCGAGAGCAAAAGGACTATCAAAAATGATCCGGAGACTGACTGTGGTTGCTGCAGCTCTTGCAGCTTCCGGCGTGCTTGCAGAACCGACAACAGCCCCCACTACAAAGCCGACCCTTAGCTTAACGGAAGCCAAGCAGCTATCTGCCGCAGCCCAGGCCTATGCCGCCCAGCATGGATGGCCGTGTTCCATCGCGATCGTTGACGACGGTGGATGGCCGATCCTCACCGCAAGAATGGATGGTGCTCCAGTAGTAGCCGGGATAGAACTGGCCCAAGGAAAGGCAAAGACTGCGGCAATCTTCAAGCGCTCTTCAGATGACTTGGAAACCAGCGTGAATAGCGGTCGGGCGGCAGCGATCACCTCAGGTTTCGTCATGATGAAGGGAGGTCTACCAGTTAAATCCAATGGAGTCGTCGTAGGTGCTATAGGCGTTAGCGGCGACACACCTGAGCATGACATCAGAATCGCCATGGCCGCTCTAGAGCAGTGAAAGCGAACACTCCCAAGGGCGAAAGCGGCTCAGTGCCGCTTTAATCACAGGCTCCTAAGCACGGAGGTACCAAAGCCGGATCACATTTCAATCAAAGTGACTTGCATAATGAAAGTCATAGTGGAATAGTGATTTCATACATCCGGTCCACGCTCGGGGCGAACCATGAAAAAAGCCAGCTTCCAGTCGATGCCATGCCCAGTGGCACGCGCACTTGAACTCATCGGCGACGGTTGGAGCCTGTTGGTACTCAGAGACGCGTTTTATGGATTGCGTCGCTTCGATGAGTTCCAGCACAGCCTGGGGATTGCCAGCAACACGCTAACCCGACGACTAAGCGATCTGGTCGCCGCTGGCTTGATGGAGCGCCGGCCTTATCAAAACAATCCACCCCGCTTTGAGTACCTTCTAACAGAAGCGGGGCGCGATCTTCGCCCGGTACTCCTGACCTTGATGATGTGGGGTGCCAAACATGCTGAGGGTTCGAAAAAGGTCTATCTGGCCGATGTAGAAACTGGCGAGCCTGTCGCACTGACTTTGATGGACAGCAACACTGGTAAGTCGATTACCGTTGAAGACCACCGTCTGCATATCGCGCCCGATGCAGACCCCCTGACTCACTGGCGCGTGGAGGCCGGTGAAGGTTATCGACACGAGAAGCTTTGGGTCAGTCCTTTCCCGCAACCAAACTCGACCAGGAGCGAACAGCAATGAACGCTTCCGTTGAATCCCCAATCGAGAACGCGCAGGCCGCGCCCCCCACTCGCGTGAGACCAAAACTCAGCAAAAAGCTGCTCAAGCTGGCCGCTTTGCTGTTTGCCATTGTTGTGGCAACAGCGTTCTTGTTCCATTGGTGGACGATAGGCCGCTTCCTTCAAAGTACTGACGATGCCTACGTCGGCGCGGACGTGACAGTGATCAGTGCAAAGGTACCGGGCTACATCAAGGACGTAGCTGTAGCGGACAACCAGTTCGTTAAAGCCGGAGATCTGCTGGTTCGTATCGATGCCAGCGATTTCAGAGCTGCTCTGGCAAAGGCCGAGGGTGCAGTTGCAGCTCAGCGTGCCAGCCTGGCCAATTTGAACGCTACGGAACAGCTCCAGCACTCACTGATCAGCCAAGCCAAGGCGCAGCTTCAGGCGCGCCAGGCGGAAACTGAACGAGCTTTGCAGGACAAATCCCGGGCTCAAGTCCTGCTGAACAGCCATGCGGTTTCACTGGAGAATGCTCAGCACGCCGATGCCATCTGGAAGACAGCCCAGGCCGAACAGAACCATGCCGTAGCCGGCGTAGTGGCTGCGCAGCAGCAACTCATTGTCATCGAGACCCAGCGCGAGCAGGCCAGAGCTGCTCTTGTACAGGCTGAGGCGGCCCGCGAGCAGGCCCAACTGGATGTTGGCTACACCGAACTACGCTCGCCTGTAGATGGTTACATCGGCAATCGCAGAGCCAAAGTGGGGGCCTATGCCGCAGCCGGCAGCCAGGTAGTGTCGGTGGTACCAGCCCGAGGTTTGTGGGTGGATGCAAATTTCAAGGAAGATCAGCTATCAAGCTTGCGCGTAGGACAGCCGGCACGCATCCAGGCCGATATTCTGCCTGGGCGAGTGTTCCATGGGCGGGTTGAGAGCATCGCCCCCGCTACTGGGGCGCAGTTCAGCATCCTTCCACCAGAAAACGCGACTGGCAACTTCACCAAAATCGTTCAACGTGTACCCGTGAGAATTCTGCTTCAGGATAGCGATGCAGAGTTCGGTGTACTGCGTCCCGGCTTGTCGGTGATCACCGAAGTCGACACCAACGCCGACAGCTTGGCACCTGCGGCGCCTGATTCCGCACGCGAACGAGTAGGCTCCCTGTGAGCAGCGGGCTGCCAGCATCAAGCACGCCACAGAAGGTCGTCGCCTTTGCGTGCATGTGCGTGGGTATGTTCATTGCCTTGATTGACATCCAGATAGTCTCTGCCTCGCTCAAGGACATTGGCGGAGGCCTGTCGGCAGGTGCGGATGACACTGCCTGGTTACAGACGGCTTACCTGATCGCCGAGATCATCGTGATCCCGCTTTCAGGGTGGTTATCCCAAGTGATGAGCACTCGCTGGCTGTTCGCCGCCTCGGCCGCCGGCTTCACCCTTACCAGCCTTCTGTGCGCTCTGGCTTGGGACATCCAGAGCATGATCGTCTTCAGAGCCCTGCAGGGTTTCATGGGCGGTTCGATGATCCCGCTGGTGTTCACCACGGCATTCATCTACTTCACAGGTAAGCAGCGCGTGATCGCCGCCGCAGTGATTGGAGCGGTGGCATCATTGGCTCCCACTCTTGGGCCCGCAGTGGGAGGCTGGATTACCGACGCCCTCTCGTGGCATTGGCTCTTCTACCTAAATTTGCTTCCGGGCATCTTCGTCACCATCGCCGTGCCGTTGCTGGTCAATGTGGACCGCCCCAATCCAGGTTTGTTGAAAGGCGCCGATTACGTGGGAATTGTGTTGATGGCACTGTTCCTCGGGTGCCTCGAGTACACGCTCGAAGAAGGAGCGCGATGGAATTGGTTTAGTGATCGCACCATTCTGTTGACGTCCTGGATTGCTTGCATCAGCGGTGCCTTGTTTGTGTGGCGTTGCCTGACAATCCAGGCTCCGATCGTTGACCTACGAGCGCTACGGGATCGCAACTTCGCTTTGGGGTGCTTGTTCTCCTTCATCACAGGGATAGGGATTTTCGCTACGGTCTATCTGACCCCTTTGTTCCTTGGACGGGTCCGCGGTTATGGCGCGTTGGATATCGGACTGGCAATTTTTTCCACAGGCGTGTTTCAGCTACTGGCTATCCCCGTTTACGCTTTTCTGGCTAATCGAATCGACCTTCGCTGGGTAATGATGCTGGGGCTCGCGCTTTTCGCCATATCAATGTGGAACTTCTCACCCATCACTCATGATTGGGGGGCCAAGGAGCTTTTGCTACCGCAAGCCATTCGCGGCTTCGCTCAGCAAATGACTGTACCGCCCACTGTAACGTTGACTCTTGGAGCGCTGCCGCCCGCCCGGCTTAAGCTTGCCGCTGGACTATTCAACCTGATGAGGAATCTGGGAGGCGCAATCGGCATTGCGGCCTGCGCCACCATTCTCAACGACCGGACGAATCTTCACTTCTTACGTCTTGCGGAGCACCTGAACGTACGCAATGAAAACTTGAACATCTGGCTGGAACAGCTTCAGGAAAATGCCCAGGCTTATGGCCAGAACAGTTCCGATTCCACCCCGTACGTACTGCACCAGCTCTGGGCACTGACCTGGCGTGAGGCCCAAACGCTGTCATACGCCGACGCGTTCTTGGCAATCATGCTTTGCTTCATTGTCGCGGTCACTCTCGTACCACTCATGCGCAAAATCGCCCCACCGGCGCAACCGTCAGCAGATCATTGAAGCGCAGGTCGGTAAAGGGCTGCATAGCAGCCCTAGCGGCTTAATGCTTGGTTGGCAGCCAGTTGAGGAGAAAGTCAGTGACTACTTGTGGACTCTCCAGGTTGGAGATGTGGCCAGCGCCAGGTATTTGTGCTGCTAAGCAACTGATGGTGCGCGCCATGAGATTTGCTTCTTCTGGCGGACGAGGTATGTCCTGATCACCACAGAGAACGATCGTTCGATCGCTCTCCAAGTTGGCAATTGCCGATAGAAGATCTGGCCGTCCGAAAATTATCCGTCCCATTGGATCAAGGCTATCGCGAATACGCTCGGCGCTGCAGGCCTTGAGGGATGCACGGAAATCCTCGCGAACATCCGGCACTGTCTCTCCGCCTGCGTGGAAGAAGATCGGTAAAACCACATCTAGCAAGGCGTCGTGAAAGACCCCTGCCGCACTGGCAACATCCAGCAAGCCGAAGTATTTCAATCGAGTTTCTTCGGGCTCTGCACCAAGAAAGGTATCCATCAGTACCAGGCGGTCGACGCGCTCGGGATGCTCAAGGGCCAACTGAGCGCCCCACATGCCTCCGACTGACAAGCCGACCAGGTGACATTGTTCAATGTCCAGGGCATCAAGCAGGGCGACGTGCTGACGAACCAAAGAGCTCATGTCTACTGTTTGAGTAGGAGGAGCGTCCGAGCAGCCGTGTCCCCAGAGCTCCGGGACGATCACCCGAAAATATTGGGAAAGAGCCGCAATCTGGGGCTGCCACATGTCAGCAGACCAGAGAAAGCTATGGCCAAGTACAACCGGAAAACCTTGGCCTACATCAACGTAGCTCATCTTGGCACCGTCTATTTCAATGAATCGTCTATGCATGGCTAGATAGTCTCAATTTTCGCTGCGTCAAAAATGAGCCGACATCGTGCCGCTCATCCACTGATCCAAAAATGACAAAAAAGGTCATGTTTTCAGACACTCTGGAAGGTCGGACGTATCGACAAAGCGGTGTGCTGAGCTACCTGAGATAATTGGACAAGAACCTGAGCCGAAAGCGAAAGAGCTCGAGCAGCTTCGCCAATAGCATGGTCATCAAGGGAGTCGAATAGATCCCGCCACCAAACGAGCGACACGCCGCTCAATGCAAATTGGAGATGATCATGAAAAAATTCATTGTTGCACTCGCCTTAGTGACCCCAGCCGCTTTCGCGGTAGCACAAGACAACAATCCGGACGCAGAAGCTCACCAGTACCGCTACGGTGATGTGATTGACGTGGATAAAGTAATCTCGCAAGACGTTGTGGTTCAGTCCGAAACTTCACAGGCGCTGGAAACGGTGAAGCTGGTGTACCGTGATCACGCGGGGGTAGAGCACGACCTTTACTACAAGCGCGTCGCTGAAACTCATCAAGACAGCTGATATAGGATTTGGTGACTGGCCCGTCGCAATGCGCCGGGCCCACCGCGAAGTCAATCCGAATCCTTAGCCAGCCTAGCCTCCACTTCACCCAGCTTTCGCTCTCGCCGATATTGTCCAGGGGTCTGCCCCAGAACATCCTTGAAGACTTTGCTGAATGACGCCTGCGTTTGGTACCCCACTTCCAAAGCGATATCACTCAAACCAGAGTCCGTCTTCGCCAACAGCAAGCATGCGATTTCCATCCTGATTCGAACCAGTAAGGTTCCCGGCGGACAACCTGCTATGCGCGTAAAGGCCCTCATAAAGCTGGCTCGCGACATGTTGGCCATTTCTGCCATGCGCTCAACGGTCCAGGCATCTGAGGGATCCTCTAACAACGCATGCCATACCTTGGAAAGACGACGGTCGGCCAGAAGACCAATGCTACTTTCCACAGGTGGGCTGGTATCCAGCCATGACCGCAGAACCATTGTGAACAGAGCGGTAGTCAGGGCATCGACTATGGACCGAGCACCGTGATGGTTGGCTTCGGCTTCGCTACGAATCAGCCCAATCATTGCAGAGAGTGCAGAGGCGGACTGTGTCGAACTCAAGCTGACATGGATGTACTCAGGTAGCGCTTCGAAAAGTGATGAGCCTGGCTGGTAGATAAACCTGCCGCATAGCAAATCCAAGGGCGCGCCTTCGCCTTTTAACCGATGCAAAGGTAAAAGCCCCTCGCGAACGACCACAGGGCGATTTGGCTGATCGACACCCGAATCACTTTGAAGCAAGTGCTCGGTGCCGTGTGGGAGCAACAGGATGTCGCCCGCGTTGAGTTCAATAAGGCTCTGGTCAGGCAAGCGTAATTGGCAGCGGCCTGAGAGGACGATGTGGTAACGCGCAGTACCGAGCTCATCCGGCTGATGGTCAATCGACCAACGCCCCGCAAAGTGGCAACGCAGATCCATGCTGCCGCGCACATCAGCAAGCGTGATGAGTTTGTCTAACGTCGTCATGGTCATCTCTTCAGAAGGCTATCCGGGCGCAATTTAAACCAAACCAAGGGAAAGCGCAGTCGCTAGAGGCGATGATTTGAGACGATTGGCAAAAAGGCGGAGCGCATCCGGCAAAAGCGCGAAGCGGAATCTTCTTAGGATGGACTCATCTTGAAACCACAAGGAATCACACCATGAGTCCCTATCAACTGCTGGTCACTGCAAGCCGCTTGGATAAGCTTGGAATTCATCTCGTACGCTTTGGCGTGGCCATTGTTTTCCTGTGGATTGGTGCGTTGAAATTCGTGCCCTACGAGGCTGACAGCATCACTCCATTTGTGGCAAACAGCCCGTTCTTCTCGTTCCTCTACGCACATCCAGAGGCCTATCGGGAGCACTTCACCCATGAAGGCCATCTCGACCTGGCGCAGCGTGCTTGGCAAGTTGCGAACCATACCTATGCCTTCTCTAATGGACTGGGCGTGGTCGAGATCGGCATAGGGTTGTTGGTATTGGCTTACCTTATCTCACCGAAGCTGGGACTCGCGGGAGCTGTGCTCGCTTTCCTCACACCCATCGTGACGCTGTCGTTCCTGATCACAACGCCTGAAGCGTGGGTGGCGAATCTAGGAGATGCACAATTCGGGTTCCCATACCTTTCTGGAGCTGGACGCTTGGTCTTGAAGGATGTGTTGATGCTGGCAGGAAGCGTGTTAATGATTGCTGACTCTGCTAAGAAGCTAATCAATGGCACCAGCCTAGTTAATCCGGAGGATAAGAGAGTGAGCGGTTAGGTAGCCCTCCCGCCCCCAGATAGCGCTACGCGCGGTCGAGGACAAATGATGTTTGTGAGCGATCGCGCTCAGTCGAGACCGGCTGCTTTCGACCCATTGCGGACATTCACCAGAGGCTACAATGCAGCCCCAAACCACCAGCAACTGCCAGCCCTAATCAAGCGCTGGCTCATGAAAAGGAAGTCAAGCAAATGGATGTACGTTGCACCTCTCTGGACGAAGTCCGCCAAGGGATCGATGAAATCGACCTCAACCTCGTTTCGCTTCTCGCCAAACGGGGCCGGCTTGTGGCGCAAGCAGCTGCCTTCAAGAAAACCACCGATGATGTGCGTGCGCCTGCTCGGGTTGAGCAAGTGATAAGGAAGGTTCGTGAAATGGCTGACGAAACTGGTGCCTCGGCTGAGGTCGTGGAGCAGGTCTACCGGGCAATGATTTCGGCCTTCATCACTGAAGAACTGGCCACTCATGCGAAGCTGGCCAAAGAACCCTCAGCATCTTGATGACAACGCGGGGCTCATCGGAAGCCCCGCCGCTTTTCCTCACCCACTACCTTTGACTCAAAGCCGCAATCGAAACACCAGATGCGACAAAGGTGAGGCCAGCGCCCACGTTTAGCCCATTTACCAGCCGCGGCCGCTGGTACAGGTGGCGAGATAACACCGTGGCAAAAATGCCCATCAAGGCAAAACCCAAGGCTGTGAGTACAGCGAACCACACCCCGTAAACCATCATCTGCACGCTGACCGATCCGCGAGCTGGATCGACGAATTGGGGAATGAATGCCAACACGAACAAGCCTGGTTTCGGGTTGAGCGCAGCCGAGAGGAGACCCGTTAGGAAAATGCTGGGCAACGATTGCCGGGACGCCGGCTGAAAGCTGATCAAACTGCGCGCGCGCAAGACCTTGATGCCGAGCCAGAGCAGATAGCGAGCACCGATGAGTTTGATCACCCAGAAAGCTACCGCCGAGGTTTGCATCAGAAGGGTCAACCCTAACGAAGCAGCAGCGACGTGAAACAGAATGCCCGCGCCTGACGCCATGCCGGATACGGCCGCTGCGACTTTGCCCTGGCTGAGCCCACGACCAATGGCCAACAGGTTGTCAGGGCCTGGCGCCAATACCAACAGCACGCAGGCAGCAGTGTAGGCAAACCACACATTCATTGGAAACACGGCTCTCTCCTTAAGCCTGATAAAGCATCCACCCTGACGGTGGGGTATGCCAATGGCAAGGAGGAATCTCAAGGATTGTTGGCTCTGATGGGTTTAGACCTGCAGAGTTTTCCCAGTAAGCGAAAACCGCTATGTCCGCAATGGGTCGATAGTTGCCATCTGCGAGAAGCACCTGATGGGCGGCTTTGACGCATGAGTGGCAAACCCATTTGCGCCTTCTTTTACCCTGCTTGGGCTATTTTTCACAGACGTTCGCAACCTGGAGCTAGCCTGAGGATAATTTTAGAGATAAAAATTCTCGCCCTTAAGAATAATAACCTTAAAATTCAATGCTTTTAGTTTTGATACGATTCCTGTCTCCGCACCAAAATTTGACGTTTTGATGCAGGGTTTCCTGCATTTGGCCCCTCCAAAATGCCCGCCTTGTGCGGGCATTTTTGTTCTTCCGTTTTCTGCTTTCGGCCGATCAGGCGACCTTCAGCCCAGCTTTTCGGCCGAGTGAATGGTTAGCTGCTATTCACTTCCGGTTGCACGGGTTTCAAGAAAATGGGTGACTGGTATTTTGCTTTCGCCCCGCGTTTTCGGGGTGTTTGGCGAGACTCTTTAAGATAGTGTCTTATTCGGTTTTAGATATTTTCAGATAGCCGAGGTTTCCACCAATACCCCCAGCGACTGATCTCGCCCGCTCATCACAACAACCCGCAGACCAACTGCTTTGTTTCCTCTGACACGACAAGAGAAACGCTATGACTGTTGAAAAACACGATGATCGCCCTGTTTACCAGGCTGCCTGCCATTGCGGGACGGTGCGTTTTTTACTTCGCTTGACCGATGGTGTGCGCACAGCGCGCCGGTGCAACTGCTCGCTCTGCCGTATGCGAGGAGCAGTGGTGGTATCAGCCAACCTGGGCGACATCACTATCATCCAAGGGCATGAGGCGCTCACCCTTTATCAGTTCAACACACGTGTTGCAAAGCACTACTTCTGCTCGAAATGCGGCATCTACACCTTCCACCAGCGCCGCTCCTCACCGGATCAATACGGGGTCAATGTTGCTTGTATCGAAGGCATGAGCCCATTTGATTTCCCGGAAGTCCCTGTCAGTGAAGGGCGGATTCATCCAAAAGACCGCGTAGGTGGAGGCTCAGTTACTGCTGGATGGCTGCGATATGAAAGCAACCATGATTGATTCCGATTCTACGTAGGCATCGCGCCGAGAGCTGGATGGATACCATACAGCCCAAGACCCGTTTCCAGTGTCGCCGTTAGCCATGGCATCAACGCTAACCTGATTCGCAAATGCATGAGCGGCGGGCCAGACATCATCATTGCGGCTGGCCCGCTGCTAAAGGCCCCTGATGGCCGTCTTCCTACGAAACGCATAGTCTTTTCCTACTCTTGGAAACTTGCGAAAACAGCCACTCGGGAATAAAGTCCTCCCGTCGCCGAAGCATCGGTGATGCGACCTTGGCCGGTCGGAATCGAAAGGCGCATCAGCGCCCAGTCTTAATCGCAGGCGCTTTTTTTGTGCCCGCGATGTCGTGTTATGGCGGTGGTGCGCGGGACACCTTCGGGTGTGCCGGGCTCCTTTCGTCCCGGTCGGCCAACCCGCGTACTGCTGCCACCTTAACTTGCTTGGCCGCGAGCGGTGGCAGTTCCATCACGAAAGGAACTCATGCATGACCACCGTAAATCCGCTAAAGATCCTCGTATCCGTTCTCCACCGTCGTACCTCGGCGGACCTCAACGATCTCACCTCCAGTCAATCTCGCTCTGTCTCTGCAACAAGGGAGGCACGCCATGACTGACCAAGAACGCCTATCCACCATCCAAAACTACGCCTGGACTCTCGAACTGCTAGGCGAAGCCCTGGTCCAGCACGACGAAATGCTGGAGTGCGAACACAACCCACACCTGAGTTTTCGCAACACGGCCGGTATCCATCAGGCGATCCGGATCATCAGCCGTTTGGCCAGTGAGCAGTGTGGGAAGGTGATGGAGCGAAACGGGCAGGACCCTGTTAGTTAGGCAGGATCATTGATGAGTGGCGGGCCAGATATCACCCTTGCGGCTGGCCCTCTGCTCAAGGTCGGTTGGTGGTTTATTCCTGTCGGGGTAGGGTTATGGGGCTGCTGCGCAGCCCATCGCAGGCAAGCCAGCTCCTACACCGACCGCGCGGCTCCTGGGTGATGTGTCGAACTTGTGGCAGTGGGGTGGTAGGGCGCAATTACCGACAGCGCAACATCAATCGAGCGCTCTGAACGAGATCCGCCGCTTCATACATGAAGCAACCCCAGCGCCCCGATCAAGGCGGGCGGCATCACCAGCGCCCCCAGGCGCAGGAAGTCTAAGGCACCGACGTGTTCGCCTTCACGGCGAACGGCAACCAGCCAGAGCAAAGTGGCCAGGGAGCCGGTAATCGACAAGTTCGGCCCGAGGTCGACGCCAATCAGCAGCGCCGCAGTGGTTCTCGCGGGTAAATCGACAATATGCCCAACGGAGCCTGCGATCAGGCCGGTCGGCAGATTGTTCATCAGGTTGCCGGCGATCGCCGCGACCACACCGGCGCTCCAGCTCGCCTGGTGCTCGGAGCTGCGCGCCAGCGCGGCCAAGCCATGGGCCAGGTGCTCGATCACACCCGTCTGTGCCACCGCTTCCACCAGCACGAACAGGCCCGCCACCAACGGCAATACGCCCCATGCCACGCCTTTGAGCACCGGCATCGGGTTGCGCCGCTGGCGCAGGTGGATCAGCCCGGCCGTGGCGATGCCGGCGCAGAAGGTGGGTAAGCCAAGCTGCCGGTCCAGAGCGGAGGTCACCAGCAACAGTGCACCTGTCAGCACGATACCCAGTGCGCACAAGCGTGCACCGCTGGACAGCGGTTGCACGTCGATGGCCGTCGCCAGGGGCTGGCGGATCTGCCTGCGCTGGGCCAGCCGCAGCACCAGGTAGGTCAGGCCGATGGCGGCCAGCGATGGCAAGGTGAATTGCCGCAGCCACTCCAGCAACGGCGGCATCTGGCTGCCGAACACTACCAGGTTGGCCGGGTTGGAAATGGGCAGCACAAAACTGGCGGCGTTGGCGATGAAGGCACAGATGAACAGATAGGGCAGCGGCTCGGCCTTGGCCGCCCTGCAGGCGGCGTACACCGCTGGGGTCAGCACCACCGCCGTGGCATCGTTGGAGAGGAACACCGTTACCAGTACCCCCACCAGGAACACCAGGTCGAACAGGCGCTGGCCGGAGCCCCGGGCATGCTGCACCGTGTACATGGCCAGCCAGTCGAACAGCCCCTCCTGGCGTGCCAGTTCGGCCAGCACCATCATACCGATGAGAAACAAGTAAACATCGCCACCTTCGGCAACAGCGGCGAGGGCTGTGTGCATTGGCACCAGGCCAAACACGGTCAGCAATACAGCGGCGCCGACTGCCCAGACATATTCCGGCACCCGCCAGGGGCGCAGGATTACCCCGCCGGTCGCCACGGCGGCGACGGTCCAGATGAGCGAGGATGGATCAAATACGGGCATGCAGTTTACTCAGGTGAATGAATGACTTGGCGCGGCATGGCCGTGCCGGCCTTTGGGGGGTGTGCGGCACGCTATATCTTGTCAAAGTGATTGGGCTGAGCTGACTGTTGCCGACTTGGATGTCCCTTGTGAAGGCCTGTCTGATAGGTGAGCAGTCCGAGTGCAGCCACGATACCCAGAACCACGAAGGCTGCGCCATAGCCGAAATGTTGCGCGATCCAGCCGGCGAGTGCGTGGCTCATGGCCGCGCCTATCCCCTGGATCGTCATCACTGCACCAAGCCCTGCATTGACGTGCCCAGTGCCGCGCAGGATGGAAGCGACAAGCCCAGGCAAGGCGACCCCCAGTAGACCCGCCCCGATGCCATCAAGGGCCTGTACCGGAATCAGTGCCCACGGCGACGCCCAGAAACCAGCGATCAGCCCTCGCAAGGGCAAGGCCAGCAGGGCGGTAATGATCAGTGCCCGATAGCCGTGCCGAGAGGCATACCTCCCGGCCCCAAGTGCCACAGGAATCATCACCAGCTGCGCCACGATGACGGTCGATGCCGTGAAGACGCTGGGGTCGGCCAGCCCGCGCGTGACGACCGACTGCGCCAGCAAGGGCAGCATCGCGGCATTGCCCAGGTGGAACAGCAGCATGGTGACCGCGAGCAGGCACAGCTCGCGCGAGTCCGTCAAAACCCGCACCAGGGAAGGCGAGGGGCTGCTGCCTTGCGCAGGCTGGTTGCCAGTGAGGTCACCACCGCGGGCCCGCTCATGGTTGATGTCCTGTGGGTTGATCTTGCGCAAGCATGCAAGGGCTGCGCATGCCATCAGGGCCATCAGCACGAATACGGCTGACAGCCCCCAGCGGTAGCCTGCCAGCCCGGCCAATGCAGCCGCGACCACGTTGCCGGCATGGTTCCAGGCCTCGTTGATGCCGAGCTGCCGAGACAAGTCTCTCTGATCAACGATGCCCAAGGTGATGCCCATGATGCCGGCGCCCATCAACGCGCCCACAGCACCCGTCACCACCTGGGAGGCGACGACGACGCCGAACGATGGCGCCGTCCATAGCGCTGCCGTGGCGAGCATGAGTGCAAGGGTGCCGCTTGCCAGCAGAAGTCGCTTGTGGCGCGAAGCGTCGATCCAGGCGCCCATCGGCGTGGTCGCCAGCATGCCTGCGATGCCGCCGGCGGCCATCACGTAGCCGATGTCATCGGCGCGCCAGCCCTGGGCGGCCAGAAACACGCCGAGGAAGGGGCCCAGGCCATCACGGACGTCGGCCAGGAAGAAGTTGAGGCCGGACAGCCAGCGCCGTGGGCTGGCATGCGCCGGGGGTATGGAAGGTGTTGCCGGGTGCATAGAGGCATTCCCTTATGGCGCACGGTCGTAGAGCGGCTGCAGGGTGGATAACGTGGTGCCCATGCTGACCGCTTCCAAAGCGGTGCCAAACGCATTGCGCGTGCCCAGCCCGGATGCCGCGAACGGTGCCCCCGTCTGCACGGAAAGACGCAGGCTCTCTGGCGGGAAACGAACGATGCTGCCATCGCTCAGGATGACGCCGTTGGCCTCGCCCCGGGGGCCAGTGAGCACGGTGTCCACGTGGCCTTCCACCTGCTGGGGCTGCAGACGCTGGGCGCGCAGGTGTGGCGGCAGCACTCGGCCTTGGCCAACCGGCGGCGGTTGGTCGTACACGGTGCGCCCGCTGTCGGCGTGGATGATGGCGTCGGCCTTGACCGTGCCTCGCGTTTCCGCCCGTCCGATGATGCGAACGGCGTCCCCCACCTTGACCGTGGCCGTGAGCGCATCGGCCATGTGCGGTGGAAACTTGGCAATGGTGCCGTCGCTCAGGCGCAGGCCGTCGACCTCACCGTAGGGATTGATGAGCACCCGTTGCACTTGGCCTTCCACCGTGTACTGGCCCGTCAGGCCGGGGGCGTCGACCCCTTGATGTGGTGTTGCCGGCAGAGGGTAGGGCGGATCGGCGGGCGCGGCCTGTGCGCTGAGGCTACACAGGCCGAATGCCAGCGCAACAGACGTGGCGATGAAATACCTGGACATTGGAGAAGCTCCTTGGTCGGGAAAAGCACCCAACCTGCAGGGCAAGCGCCATGCCAAATAATATTTACAATAAAATCAAACGGTTATGAAATTTACAGGCGATGTGCCGTCCGATCTCGTGACGCCAGGGTGTCACGGAAACGGACACCGGTTTGCGTGCGAAGGGGTCAGTCCAGATTGAACTCGGCCAGCTTGCGATAGAGCTGCTGGCGAGACAGGCCGAGACGCCGCGCCGCCTCTGTGCGGTTGCCAGCCGTCGCAGCCAGGGCGCGCACGATCATCTCGCGCTCCAGGCGGGCAACGGCCTGTGCCATGGGGCCTTCCCAGTCGATGTCCAGGCCCGGGGTGAGCGCAGCCGCCGGCTGCAACCCGATGTGTTCGACATCGATGACCGGGCCGTGGCTGAGGATGGCCGCGCGTTCCATGGCATTGCGCAACTCGCGCACGTTGCCGGGCCAGGGATGGGCCAGCAGTAACCGGGCTGCTGCTGCGCTCAAGCGCTTCGGCGAGTCGCCGCCCTGCAGGCGCAGAAAGTGTTCGGCCAGCAGCAGCACGTCGCCCAGGCGCTCCCGCAGCGGCGGCAGCCAAAGGGGCACTACCTGCAGGCGGTACCACAAGTCTTCGCGGAAGCGCCCCTCTTTGACCGCGCTGGGCAGGTCTCGGTGGGTGGCCACGATGATGCGCACGTTCACCGGCTGGACACGGTTGGCGCCCACGGGGGTGATCTCGCGTTCCTGCAGCACCCGTAGGATCTTCGCCTGGGTGGCCAGCGGCATATCGCCTATTTCGTCGAGGAACAGGGTGCCGCCATCGGCCTCACGAAAGCGCCCGGTGCGGTCATTGACGGCACCGGTGAACGCGCCTTTGACATGCCCGAACAGCTCGCTTTCCATCAGGTCGGCCGGGATCGCGGCGCAGTTCACTGCAACGAATGGGCCGCTGGCTCTGCCGCTGTTGCGATGCAGGGCGCGCGCCACCAGTTCCTTGCCGGTGCCCGTCTCGCCGAGAATCAAGGCGGTGGCATCGGAGTTCGCGGCCAGCCCGATGCGCTTGAAGACCTGGCGCATGGCCTCGCTGCTGCTGACCAGTTCGGTTTCATCCACGGGTTCTCTTGCGGCAGCTGAGGCCCCGGCCGCCTGGGGCCTGTCTGGGGTGTGGACTGCTCGCCGCAGGGCCCGTTCGAGCGTTTCGAGCAGGGCGGCCCTGGTCACGGGCTTGGTCAGATGGTCGAACGCGCCCAGGCTCATCGCCTCGATGGTGTTGCCGCCGCTCGCATAGGCGGTGAGCATGATGCAGGGCACCGGCGAGATGCGCGCCGCGCGGCGCAGGAACACCAGGCCATCCTCGCCCGGCAGGCGCAGATCGACGATGGCCGCATCCACGGCCTCGGTGCGCAGTCGGTGCAGGCCTGCATCGGTGGTTTCAGCCTGCAGCACCGCATACCCCAGGTCCTGCAGCATTTCTGCAAGGCTGTCGCGGAACGCGGCGTCATCGTCGACGATCAGGATTCGGGCCACGGTAGCTCCATTTCTATACGCGTTCCCTTGGTCGACTTGGCGAGACCGACCCGCCCGCCGTGCCCCTGCACGATCTCGCGCACCAGCGCCAGTCCCAGGCCGGTACCTCCAGCGCGGTTGGTGGCGAACGGTTCGAACAGTGTATCGCGCAAGTCGGCCGGAATGCCGCAGCCGTCGTCCGCCACCCACAACAGCAATGCGCCACGGCGCGTGCGATGCGCACCGAGTTCGATTTCACCGTGTTCTCCCGTGTGCGCCAGCGCATTGAGCAGCAGGTTGTCAAAGACCCGCGCCATTTGTGCTGGGTCGAACAGCGCAACTTCCTTCGCGCTGGCGGTCAGCCCCGGTTCAACCGCCAGAGTGATTCGTACGCCTTTCTTTTGCGCTGCTTCGGCGTGTGCATTGCGCCGCTCCTCCAGCCATGCCAGCAGGTCAACCGCCTGGCGCTCGGCGTGGAACGGTTGCGTCAATGCCAACAGGCTCGACACCAGCGTCTCCAGGCGTGCCGTTTGCGACAGTACGGCTTCCAGGGCGCCAGCCACACGTGCTTCGCGCCGGTCGGCCGGGGCAGCCATCGCGTTTTCCACCTTCATGCGCATCGTGCCCAATGGGTTGCGGATTTCGTGCGCGAGCCCGGCGGAAACGCGCCCCAGCGTGGCCAGGCGCTCGGACTGGGCCAGTTGCTTTCGCAAATGCGCCGACTGGCGCTGCCAACGCGAAATCATCCTGCCCAGCCATGCGCCGGAGACCACGACCAGCGCCAGCAGCAGGCTCACCGCGAGGATCAAGGTGTTGACTGTTTCTGTGGCCAAAAGCGGCACGCGCATCAGGGTCCAGGCGATCAGGTGCCGGTCAGCGGCCTCCACAGGGCATGCGGCAAAAGCCACGGCTTCGCGTAAACCCGGTCGCACGTCTGCCACGAGGCTTGCGGAATCCTGCGCGCGTTGGGCCGTGGAGGCAATGCGCTCCAACTCGGCACTCGGCGGATCGCGCTTGATTCCCGTGCCGTCGTAGGTTGGGAACGCGTAGGCCACCACGCCCGCATCCGCTCGCCAGAAGCCGCCCTCCATGCCCGGCTGGTCGCGCAGTGCCAGATCAAGCACTGCCTGCGCTGCGGCTGGGGTCATGAGATAGGGTTGATCTGCCGCAGACGGGAGTTGCTCGCGAACGCGTGCTGCACCTGCCTGCAGCGCCTGGCAACTGGTCGAGGTGAGTTGGCGCGCCTGCGCAATCTGCGGGCCGGCGCCTTGGCGGCTGATGACCAGCAGCAGCCATCCCAGCACCAGCGCAACGGCGGCAATGGAAAGCCACAGAATCAGCAGATCGCGTCGTACGGAGGGTTGCAGCGACAGGTCCGGTTTCCTTTGATGTGGCGCACCGCTGGTCAATCGGTGGGCGTTCTGATGGCAACCTTGCCAGATGGGAAATCGCCGTGCAAGGACAGGGTCGGTTGAATTAGCGGGGACTCTGTGGAAGCGGCTTTAGCCGCGAACACCGGCGCAGCCGTTGCCAGGCAACGCGTTGCATTCTTCGCGGCTAAAGCCGCTCCCACAGGGTACGCGTACCGCTTGCATTTGCCTTTGTGTGGCCTTTTCGCCTCAGCAGGCAATACTTCTGTGTATTGCAGGCGTGTTCCTGGTGGCGCGCGCCGCTGGGAGGTGTCACGTGAACAAACTGACAATCGTGGGTGCCGGCATGGTCGGCGAGGCGGCGGCGCAGATCATCGCTCGGGAAGAATTGTGCCGTGAGCTGGTGTTGATGGATGTGCAGGGCGAGATGGCACAAGGCAAGGCGCTGGACGTGTGGCAGGCGGCAGTCGAGTCGGGGTCCGATACCCGGGTTTACGGCGGGGCCAAGGCTGAAATGCTGCAGGGCTCCGAGCTGGTGGTCATCACCGCAGGGGTGCCGCGCAAGCCTGGGCAGTCGCGGCAGGATGTACTGAGTATCAACCTGCCCATCCTCGACGGCATCATGGCCGACATCAAGCAGCATGCACCCACCGCGACCGTGCTGGTGGTGTCCAACCCGGTCGACGTGCTCACCTATCGCGCCTGGAGCCTGAGCGGGCAGGGGCGCAATAAGGTTTTCGGCCAGGCGGGCGTGCTGGATACCGCACGCATGAAGTGCTTCATCGCCGAGCAGACCGGGTTTTCCGCCCGGGATATCACGGCGCTGGTACTGGGCGGGCATGGCGACAGCATGGTGCCGCTGATGCGCTACTGCCAGATCGGTTCGGTGCCGCTGTCACACTTCCTGTCCAGTGAGCAGATCGAGCAGATCGTGGAGCGCACGCGCAAGGGTGGTGGCGAGATATTGGGGCTGAAGAAACTGGGCAGCGCCTGTGATGCGCCGGGGGTGGCGATTGCGCAGATGGTCGATGCGATCGCCAACGGGCGAAACCGCATCTTGCCGGCGGTGGCGATTCTGCAGGGCGAATACGGGCGCACGGATATTGCCATGGGTGTGCCCTGCGTACTGGCAGAAGAGGGGCTGGCGCGGGTAATCGAGTTGCCGCTGGATGCGCAGGAGCAGGCGATGTTCGACCAATCGGCTGATCAGGTGGCGCGGGATATTGCTGAAATGAAGGCGCTGTAACGCAGTGGGAGTGGCTTTAGCCGCGAAGAACTCAACGCGGTGCATGGCACCGGCTGCGCCGGTGTTCGCGGCTAAAGCCGCTCCCACAGTGTCCCAGCCAACCCAGCCTGGCCCCTAGCGCAGATAAGCCTTGCCAAAATGCCGCTCCAGCCTCGCCTGCACCAGCTCCAGCAATATCGACAGCACCCAGTAGATCACCGCCGCCGTGGTCAGCATCTCCAGGTACCGATAGCTCGACCGCCCGTACGACTGCGCCAGGAACATCACCTCCCACACCCCCATCACCGATATCAGCGATGAGTCCTTCAGCATCGAGATGAACTGGTTGGCGGTAGGTGGAATGATCACCCGCATGGCCTGGGGCAGGACGATATGCCAGAAAATCTGCGGCGTGCGCATGCCCAGCGCCAGCGCTGCTTCACGCTGCCCGCGCGCGACGCCGAGAATGCCGGCCCGGAAGATTTCGCTCAGGTAGGCCCCATAGTTCAGCGACAAGGCGATGATACCGGCGCTGATGGCGCCCGGTACCAGGCCCAGTTGCGGCAGCCCCAGGTAGATCAGCAGAATCTGGATCAGCAGCGGCGTGCCGCGGAAGAACGAGGTGTAGAAGCTGGCGACACCCACCAGCACCGCGCTGTTCGACAACCGCGCCAGGGCGGCGGCAAAGCCGAACAGCACCGATACCAGCATCGAGCACAGGCACAGGAACAGGGTCAGCGCCGCGCCTTGCAGAAAGCCGTTGGGCCCCAGCTTGAAACCGGCGAGGTTGGGAAACTTCTCCAGGATGATCGAGAACTTCAGGTCGAAGCTGAGGAAAAACGCGACGAACAGGCCGAACAGCGCCAGCCAGGTCAGCAGCAGCCGGGTGCGAAAGCCGAACAGGCCGGCGCCCGTGGGCTTGACCACGGGCTTGGGGGACGATGGGAAGGTGCTCATTTGCTGATATCGGCGCCAATCCATTTCTGCGACAGCTTGGCCAGGGTGCCATCGGCCTTCAACTCGGCAAACACCTGGCGCACCTTGGCATCCCACTCAGGGTCGCCTTTCTCGATGGCCACCGAGTTCGGCTCTTCATACAGCGGGGCGCCGGCCAGCTTGAAGCGTTTGTCCTGGTCCAGGCGCGGCTGCGCGGTCACCAGGTTGGTAAGGATGGCATCCAGGCGTACGCCGGCGCCCAGGCCCAGGTCCTGGAAGGCAACGTTGTCGGTGTCGTAAGGCGCGATCTGCACGAAGTCGAAGGGGTATTCGAGCTTCTTGTCTTCGTTGCCTTCGATCACCAGGTTCTTGTTCAGGTAGCTCTCGTAGCTCGAGGCACTGGTCAAACCCACCTTGCGGCCTTCCAGGTCCTTGGCGCCATGGATGCGTTCATCCTTGGCGTTGACCACTATCACCGCAGGCGATGCGTAGTACTCCACCGGGAAGTCGAACACTTCGGCGCGGGCCTTGCTCGGGGTCATCGAGCAGATGCAGATGTCGTAGCGGCCGCTCCAGCGGCCAGCGGCGATCACGTCCCACGAAGGGGTTTCCAGGCGCAGCTTGACGCCCAGCTTGTCCGCCACGGCCTTGGCCACATCCACGTCGAAACCGTCCAGCTGGTTCTGGTTATTGAGGAAGGAAAACGGCGGGTAGCTTTCCATCAGGACGTTGACCAGTTCCTTGCGCGATTCAACCCGCTCCAGCGTGGCACCGGCAAAGGCCTGGGAAGCAGTTGCGAGCAGCACAAGGCCCGCACCGAGCACAGTAGAAAATCGCATGGACATACCTGAAATGTTGGCCAATTATAGAAAGCTGTATTTAATAGTTATAAGTGTCACCCACATAATGAATTTTATTCATAAGTACCTTTAGAGTAGTTATATGAAACAGCGAGCGATGGTAATTCTCGACGGTGGCATGGGCCGTGAGCTGCAGCGCAGCGGGGCGCCGTTTCGTCAGCCCGAGTGGTCGGCGCTGGCGCTGAGCGAGGCGCCGGAAGCGGTGGTTGGCGTGCACGCAGCGTTTATCGCTGCCGGTGCCCAGGTCATTACCAGCAACAGCTATGCGGTAGTGCCGTTCCACATCGGCGAAGAGCGTTTTGCCAAGGAAGGGCGACAACTGGCCAATATCGCCGGCCAGCTGGCGCGGCATGCCGCCGATGCCGGTGCGCACCCGGTCAGGGTGGCAGGCTCGCTGCCGCCGCTGTTCGGCTCGTATCGTCCGGACCTGTTCCAGCCCGAGCGCGTCGAGGAGGTGCTGACCCCGTTGCTGCAGGGCCTGGCCCCGCATGTTGACCTGTGGCTGGCGGAAACCCAGAGCTCGGTTGCCGAGGTGCGGGCCATCCACGGCCACTTGCCGGCAGATGGCAGGCCGTTCTGGGTGTCGTTCACCTTGCAGGACGAAGAGGTCGACGAGGTGCCACGCCTGCGTTCCGGCGAGCCGGTGGCCGATGCCATCGAAGCCGTGGTGGGTCTGGGGGCGGCGGCCGTGCTGTTCAACTGCAGCCAGCCCGAGGTCATTGGCGCTGCACTGGAGGTAGCGCGCTCGGTCATCGAGCGACATAACGCCGACATCGCCATCGGCGCCTATGCCAACGCCTTCCCGCCGCAACCGAAGGAAGCCACCGCCAACGACGGCCTGGATGAGTTGCGCGAAGACCTGGACCCGCCGGGTTACCTGGCATGGGCCAACGACTGGCGCGCGCGGGGTGCCAGCATGATCGGCGGCTGCTGTGGCATCGGCCCGGAGCATATTGCCGAGCTGAAACGCAACCTGGCGTGAAGCCGGCAGGGTGCCGGGCGGCTTCCGCGCCCGCTCGGCATCCAGCCATTAAAAAAAACGTTACTCAGACCCGGATTCCATCGTTTTTCAGTCCCCCCGCCATGCCCCTATAGTCCGCTGAAAGCCGATGCCGAATCGGTGTACACAACTCAGCGGTGCGGGAACCGGATATGAACAACAACGAAAAAATCGAGGGCAATGCAGCGGCCGGTATCGGTACGCGAGTGGTGTGGAGCGGGGAACAGGTCCAGCACCCGTACAACGCTACCCAGACCCCGATCGTGGTCAGTGCCGCCTACGGCTACAACGACATCGATGCCTGGTACGACGTGGCGCAGGGCAAGTTGCCGGGCTACATCTACAGCCGCATGAGCAACCCGACAGTCGCCACGCTGGAAGCGAAGCTGTGCGAGCTGGAGCAGTCCGAGTCGGCGGTGGCATTCAGCAGCGGCATGGCTGCCATCAGTGCCGTGCTGCACACGTTCCTCTCAAGCGGCAAGCGAGTGGTATCGACCCGCGACAGTTACGGCGGCACCAACAAGATTTTCGAAGAGTTCCTGCCGCGCATGGGCGTGCAGGTCTGCCTGTGTGACACCCTCGACACCGAGGCGCTGGAGCGCGAGATCGCCGCAGGTTGCGACCTGCTGTATCTGGAAACCCCAACCAACCCCACCCTTAAGGTACTGGACATCCAGCGCCTGAGCGCTGCCGCCCGGCAGGCCGGCGCCGTGGTAGTGGCCGACAACACCTTCGCTACCCCGCTGAACCAGAACCCGCTGGCTCTGGGCGTGGACGTGGTAGTGCATAGCGCGACCAAGTTCCTGTCCGGGCACGGTGACGTGCTGGGCGGGGTGGTGTGCGGTGCCGAGCCGTTGATGGCGCAGGTACGCCACTACCGCGAGATCAACGGTGCGGCGCTGGACCCGTTTTCCGCCTACCTGATCATCCGCGGTATCAAGACCCTGGCCCTGCGTGTGCGTCAGCAGCAGGCCAGCGCCCAGGCCCTGGCGCATTACCTGACCACCGAACCGCTGGTCGAAGCGGTCAACTACCCCGGGTTGCCCCAGCACGCCGGCCATGCGATCGCCAAGGCGCAGATGCGTGGCTTCGGCGCCATCGTCAGCTTCGTGCTCAAGGGCGGCATGCCCACCGTGGCGCGACTGCTGCCGCGCCTGAAGTACGCCCATCGGGCGGGCAATCTGGGCGCGGTAGAAACCATCTACGGCCCGGCGCGCACCACCAGCCATGTGGAAAACACCCTCGAAGAACGGCTGGCCCTTGGCATTTCCGAAGGGCTGGTGCGCATTTCGGTGGGCATCGAGGACACCGAGGACCTGCTGGCAGACCTGGCACAGGCCTGTGCATCGGTGCGTCAGGAGATGGCCGCAGCAAAGGAACTGCACGGTGACGAAGACGCCTGCCTGGCCGAAGCACAGGCCTGAGGCCGGCGCGTAGCACCCGCTCCTTGCAGTGGGTGCCACTTCATGAAGTCGAACAAAAACAATATGCAAGGCAATTCGCTTCGCTCTGCCAAGACGAGGTCGTTGCAACGTCCTTGCCCGCCAACTTTCATGAGTAAACCACTATGTCCCTGCAGACAACGACAACGAGAAATGCTTCGGCGCACAGCTTCAAGCAGGATATGCAAACCCGCCATATCGTCATGCTGGCGCTGGGCGGTGTCATCGGTACCGGCCTGTTCCTGACGTCGGGCTATACCGTCAACCAGGCGGGCCCGCTGGGGGCGGTCATTGCCTATGTGCTCGGCGCCATCATGGTCTACCTGGTGATGATGTGCCTGGGCGAACTGGCGGTACACATGCCGGAAGTCGGCTCGTTCAGCAGTTACGCCACGCGGTACCTCGGGCCGGGTACAGGCTACATGGTGGCCTGGATGTACTGGCTGACCTGGACCGTGGCCATCGGCTCGGAATTCACCGCCGCCGGCATCCTGATGGTGCGCTGGTTCCCCGATACACCGGTGTGGATATGGAGTGCGCTGTTCGGGTTTGCGGTGTTCATCAGCAATATCATTTCGGTGCGGTCGTTTGCCGAAACCGAATTCTGGCTGTCACTGATCAAGGTGCTGGCGGTGATTGCCTTCCTGGTGGTGGGCGGCGGCGCGATCCTGGGCGTTTTCGAAATTACCCAGGCGCACAGCGTCGGGCTGGGCAACTTCACCCGCGAAGGGCTGTTCCCTACGGGCTTCTGGTCGATCGCCATGACCCTGCTGGCGGTGGCCTTCGCGTTCTCGGGCACCGAGTTGATCGGCATCGCCGCCGGCGAAACCCGTGACCCGGAAAAGAACGTACCCAAGGCCATCCGCACCACGGTCCTGCGCCTGGCGCTGTTCTTCGTCGGCACCATCTTTGTATTGGCTACCTTGTTGCCGCGTGAACAGGCCGGTGTGGTTGAAAGCCCGTTCGTGATGGTCTTTGCCATGATCGGTATCCCCTATGCAGCGGACATCATGAACTTCGTCATCATCACTGCGCTGCTGTCGGCGGCCAACTCCGGGCTTTATGCTGCGGCGCGCATGCTGTGGACCCTCAGCGACCAAGGCAACATGCCCCGCCGGTATGCGGCACTGTCGCGTCGTGGCACGCCGTTCAATGCCATCGTCCTGAGCATGGCGGGTGGCATGGCTTCGCTGCTCAGCAGTGTGTTTGCCCCCGACACCATCTACCTGGCGCTGGTGTCCATTTCCGGATTGGCGGTGGTGGTGGTGTGGATCAGCATCGCGGCCAGCCAGATGGCTTTCCGTCGCCATTACATCGCCAATGGCGGCAAGCTCGAAGAGCTGAAGTTCAGGGTGCGCGGCTACCCGTTCGTCCCGCTGGCCGCCATCTTCTGCTGCGTGCTGGCCTGCGTCGGCATTGCCTTCGACCCCGCCCAGCGCGTTGCCCTGTACTTCGGCTTGCCCTTCATTGCCTGGTGCTACCTGGCCTATTGGCTGACGTGCAAGTTCCGCCGCCGCCAAGCAGGCCCGCTGGAAGTCGTCGCGCCAGGTTCCGAGGCCGCCAGAGCAGGGTGATACTAGGCCTCCGGAACGTTGCCACGAGAAACCGCCGATGACCCAGAAAACCCTGCCCCCCTTGAACTGGCTCAGAGCCTTCGAAGTGTCGGCGCGTTACCTGAACTTTACCCATGCAGCCGAGGAACTGCACCTCACCCAGGGGGCCGTGAGCCAGCAGATCCGCCACCTGGAGAGCCAGTTGGGGGTGGCGCTGTTCAAGCGCCTGCCCCGGGGGCTGGGGTTGACTGAAGAGGGCCAGTCCTACCTGCCGGTGGTGCAGGATGCGATAAGCCGGCTGGCGGTAGGCACCAATGAAATTTTCGGGCAACGCCAGCGTCGGCCCCTGAAAGTGCGCGGCAGCCTGTCGTTCCTGCACTTCTGGCTGGCACCCCGACTGGCCGATTTTCGCCGTTCGCACCCGCAGGTGGACATCCGCTACATCAGCAACCTGTGGGTCAAGGAACTGGATGCCGAGGATGACCTGGAAATCCGCTGGGGCAGCGGCCAGTGGGCGGGAGTGGAAGCGCAGCGCCTGACCCGCGACGTGCTGGTGCCGGTCTGCTCGCCTGCGCTGATTGCCGGCTCCCCGCTACGCGAGCCGCGCGACCTGGCCCGCGTCCCGTTGCTGCATGTGCTGGGTTACGAGGAGGGGTGGGGTTATTGGCTGGAGCGGGTTGGCGCCGATCAGGTCGACTCCTCCAGCGGCCTGCAGTTCGACACCCTGGTGGCGACCTTGCGCATGGCGGAACTGGGGCTTGGGGTGGCGCTGGCGCGCTCGTCGCTGGTGGAGGACTTGCTGCAGGAGGGGCGGCTGGTGGCGCCTTTTGCCCAGCGCATCGAGGCGAGCGAGTCGTTTTACCTGGTACGTGGCCTGGGTGAGGCATTGTCCACGGATGCCCAGGCCTTCAGCCACTGGTTGGTGGCGATGGCCCACCGTTAATCAAATAGTTACCTGGAGCACCGATGCAGTACACATCCACGCGCGGCAACGAGATACGGGTTGATTTTCGCACGGCGCTGCTTTCCGGGCTGGCCGACGATGGCGGGCTATACGTGCCTGCCGCGGTGCCGACCTTCAGCCAGCAAGAGATTGCCAGCTGGTCGTGGTTGCCGTTCGACGAACTGGCCTGGCGGGTGATGGCACCGTTTGTCGGCGACACGCTCGACGAGCCGACCCTGAGGGCGCTGGTCAGCGACAGCTATCGCGGCTTCAAGCACCGTGGCATCGCGCCGTTGCAGCAGATTGGCCACAACGAATGGATCCTGCAGCTGTTTCACGGGCCCACCCGGTCCTCCAAGGATTTCGCCGCGCAGTTGCAGGCGCGGCTCATCCGCCATTTCCTGGGGGCCGATTGCGAACGGGTCATGCTGGTCGGTGCCAGCAACGGCGATACGGCGGTGGCCGCTATCGAAGCCTTGCGGCATTGCCCTACGGCACGCTTGCTGGCGCTGTACCCCAGTGCAGGGACACCGGCCGACCGGGCGGCGGTGATGCGCAGTGCCGCTTCCGACAGCGTCAGCTGCGTGGCCGTGGACGGCAGCTT
The DNA here is from genome assembly GCF_002113295.1 of Pseudomonas sp. B10(2017). NCBI lineage: Bacteria > Pseudomonadati > Pseudomonadota > Gammaproteobacteria > Pseudomonadales > Pseudomonadaceae > Pseudomonas > Pseudomonas sp. B10(2017). The sequence continues at coordinate 37,675 of NZ_NEJU01000018.1, read as the reverse complement.
CGATGACTGCCAGTCGCTGGTGTCGGCGTTGCTGCGTGCATGGCCATGCCCCGGGCTGATACCCGTGAGCTTCAACTCGACCAACTGGGTCGGCGTGCTGGCGCAGATCGTGTTCTATTTCCACGCGGCGCTTCAGCTGGGTGGGGGCAATCGGCCGGTGGGTTTCAGCATCCCCACGGCCAGTTTTGCCGAGATCTACGCAGGGTTCATTGCCCAGAAAATGGGCCTGCCGATCAACCAGATCATTGTCTCCACCAACCGCAACGATGCCTTGCACCGGTTCATTCACTGCAATCGCTACAGCCGCGGCTCAACCAGCCAGACCTTGTCGCCGGTCATGGACTTCTCGCTGTTCTCCAACCTGGAGCGCTTCGTCTGGGAGCTGTATGACCGCGATGGCGAAGCGACCCGGGCGCTGATGGAGCACTTCGAGGATTGTGGCGAGTTGAGCATCGGCAACCGCCAGTGGTTGCATGCGCGCATGCTGTTCGACTCTTATGCCGTGGATGACGCGCTGATCCGCGAAGAAATCGTCACGCTGTTCCACGAAACCGGCAGCGCAGTAGACCCACACGCTGCCACCGGGGCATTCGCCGGGCGTCTGCACCGGCGCAACATTGGCGCGCCCATCGTCACGCTGGGGCAGTTTGCCCCGGAAAAGTCCGCCGGGTTGCTGGCGGAGCTGGGGGCCTGGCATGGCGAAGTACCGGCCAGTGTCGTGGATGCTGCAGGCGGCGGGCCGTTGCTGGCACCCGACGACCTGGCGGGGGTTCATGAATTACTGGCCAGGTTGCAGGCAGGACGATGAAGCGCATCCTCGACCCCCTGGACGAGCGTATCCTCGCCGAGCTCACCGCCAATGCACGCATTGCCCATGCCGAGCTGGGGCTGAAGGTGAACCTGTCGCGTAATGCGGTACGCCAGCGCATCGAGCGCCTGGAGCGTGACGGGGCCATCCAGGGCTACACCTTGCGCATCGGTGAGGGGCGACGACCGACCTCGTTGATCAACGCGGTCATCTTCGTCTACCGCTATGACCGCATGCGCGGAGAAGCTGTGCTCGAGGCGTTGCGCCAGATCCCCGAGGTGATCCAGTGTGAAGTGCTCAGCGGCGAGTTCGACCTGCTGCTGCGCGTCGAGGCTTCCAGCCCGGAACGGGTGCACCATGTATGGAAGGAGATTGCCGCCATGCCAGGGGTCGAGAACACCGTGACATCGTTCGTTTTGGCCACGGTGATCTGAGCCGCGCACTCGCGTTTGGCAACCCTCGCTACAACAACGCCGCCCGGGCTTGCGCCCTGGCGGCGTTGTGCATTCTGGCGGCGCTCGGGCGTGCATCGGGCACTGGTCAGATTGGCCAGTAAATACAGCGGATTGCCATATTCAACTGGCATTGCCCGGCTCTTAGGCTTGTCCTCATCGACCAATCGCCTGGAAAGGACAGCAAACCATGACCGAATACAAGATCGCACTCGTTGGCTTTGGCGGCGTGAACCGCGCCCTTGCCCAACTGATCGCTGAACGCAATGCGCGCTGGCAGAAAGAGCTGGGCTTTGGCCTGAAGATCGTTGGCGTCACCGACCTGTTCCTGGGTTCGGCAATCGACCGCAATGGCCTGGACGCGGCCACGCTGGCTGCTCTGCCCGCTCAGAAGGGCGCGCTGGCGCAGATCCCTCAGGGTTCGGCAGAGGCGTTCAACGAGTCGGTGATCAAGCAGTCCGGTGCCGACATCATCGCCGAGGCCACCTTCACCAACCCCAAGGACGGTGAACCGGCGGCAACCTTCTGCCGCTGGGCGCTGGAAGCGGGCAAGCATGTGGTCACTACCAACAAGGGGCCGATCGCCTTGCATGCCCAGGCGCTGAAGGCCTTGGCCAAGGCCAATGGCGTGTCGTTCGAATACGAAGGCGCTGTGATGAGCGGTACACCGGTGCTGCGCATGGCGCGCCAGACGCTGGCCGGCGCAGGCCTGGTGGGGTTCGAGGGCATCCTCAACGGCACTTCGAACTATGTGCTGACGCGTATGGAAGAGGGGCTTGGCTTTGCCGATGCGGTGGCCCAGGCGCAAGCACTTGGCTACGCCGAGGCAGACCCGAGCGCCGATGTGGAGGGGCATGACGTGCGCCTGAAAGTGGTGATTCTCGCCAACGAGCTGCTCGGTGCTTGCTTGCAGGTGAACGATGTCACCTGCAGCGGCATCAGCAGCCTCGACAGCGCGGCTATCCAGCAGGCGCAGGCGGCGGGCAAGCGCTGGAAACTGATCGGCAGTGCCAGCCGTGAAACCGATGGCTCGGTGCGTGCCAGCGTCGAAGCGCGCCTGCTGCCCGGCAACCACCCCCTGGCGGGTATTTCCGGTGCCACCAATGCGGTTGCGTTCAACACCGAATTGCTGGGCGCTGTGACCGTGTCTGGCCCGGGTGCGGGGCGTGTCGAAACGGCATTCGCCCTGCTGTCGGATATCGTCGCCATCCACAACGCTGGCCGCTCGGCCTGAGGAGCAACCTTCATGAGCCTGACTTCCGTGTCCCGGGTAGCCGCCCAGCAACCCGCCTTGATCGATGTATACAGCCCCTTCGACGGTAGCCTGGTCGGCAGCGTCGCCAACCTTGCTGCCGATGCGGTGCCAGGTCTGCTTGTCCGTGCCCGCCAGGGCGTGCGCGAAAGTGCAGCGCTGCCCCGGCACCGTCGCGCCAGCATTCTGGAGCAGGCCGCCCGGCTGATCGAACGTGACGCCGCGGATTTTGCCGGCCTGATTGTCGACGAAGCGGGCAAGACCCTGCGTCAGGCCGAGAAGGAGGTGAAACGCTGCATCAACACGCTCAAGCTGTCTGCCGAGGAAGCGCGGCGCAACGCCGGCGAGGTGGTGCCTTTCGATGCCTATGAAGGCTCCGAGTCACGCCAGGGCTGGTTCACCCGCGAGCCGTTGGGGCTGATCCTGGCTATCACCCCCTACAACGACCCGCTCAACCTGGTGGCGCACAAGCTGGGGCCAGCGATTGCCGGAGGCAATGCGGTCATTCTGAAGCCTTCGGAGCTGGCCCCGCTGTCTGCCTTGAAGCTGGTGCAGTACCTGGTTGATGCAGGGCTGCCGGAGGCTGTCGTCACCGTGGCCACTGGCGGTGCCGAACTGGGCAGGGCTCTGGTGGCCGTGCGTGAAGTGCGGATGATTTCCTTCACGGGCGGCTTCGCCACGGGTGAACAGATTGCCCGCGGGGCGGGCCTGAAAAAACTTGCCATGGACCTGGGCGGTAACGCCCCGGTGCTGGTACTGAAGGACTGCGACCTCGAGGCCACTGTCGAGTCTTGTGTGTCAGGCGCATTCTGGGCGGCCGGGCAGAACTGCATCGGCACCCAGCGCATCCTGGTGCACGCTTCGATCTATGAGGCGTTCCGCCAGCGCTTCGTTGCTTTGACCCAGGCGATGGTGGTGGGTGATCCTGGCCTGCGCGAAACCGACATGGGGCCGATGATCACCGAAGGCTCGGCCCGGCAGATTGAAGAGCGCGTGAACCAGGCCCTTCAGGACGGTGCTCGCCTGCTCTGCGGCCATGAGCGGCAAGGGGCTACCTATGTGCCGACGGTGCTGGAAGGCGTTGACCATGGCTGCCGGCTGTGGCGTGAAGAGGTATTCGCACCGGTGGTGATGCTGGCGCCTTTCGAGGATATCGAGCAGGCGATTGCGTTGGCCAACGCCCCGGAGTACAGCTTGCACGCCGGTGTGTTTACCCGCGATCTGTCCTTGGCGTTGAGCCTGGCGCGGCGTATCGAGGCGGGCGGCGTGATGATCAACGACTCGTCCGACTACCGCTTCGATGCCATGCCATTCGGTGGCTCCAAATATGGGAGCCTTGGGCGCGAGGGAGTGCGGTTCGCCTACGAGGACATGACCCAGCCCAAAGTCGTCTGCCTCAACCAGATGGGCTAAGAGGAGGAATCTTGATGATCGAACGGTATGGCCAAGGCGAACGGATGTCGCTGGCGGTGAGCTACAGGGGCCTGTTCGAAACGGCAGGCGTGGTCGCGGACGACCTGCGCCAGGATGTGCAGGGGCAATTGCGCCAGGCGTTGAGTACGATCGATGGGCTGATGGCTGAGGCCAACGTCGGCAAGGAACATTTGACCCGGGTTCAGTTATGGATTGCCGACTACAGCCACTTCGACCTGGTCAATGAAGTGTACGACGCCTGGTTGCAGGGTTGTCCGAAACCAGTACGGGCTTGCGTAGGCGCAGACCTGGGAGAGGGTTATCTGGTCGAGGTACAGGTGTTTGCCGTGTGCCCTGAGCGCTCCTGACCGTGAGTGACCGAGGCCCCGGGTCAGCGCACGACTCGGGGTACCGCCCTGATATAGACCAGTTCACCTGCCAGCTCCACCAATGTTTGTGTAATCACAGCTGCCGCCGCCAAACCGCGCATGTCCTCCGGTAACGCCAGCGCCAGCGGCAGTACGACCAGCGAGTTGCGCGTGGCGGCGCTGAAGGTTACCGAGCGTGCTTCGGTGGCCGGCAAGCGCAGCAGCCTCGCCGATAATAAGCCCAGCGCGGGCGCCAGCAGCATGAAGCCGATGTACACCGGAATCACCGGCAGCAAGCGGTCGAAATCACGCAGCACCACGCCGATCTGCGAGGCGATCACTACCACCAGCACCAAGGCCATGGCCGGTACCGGCATCCACGCCCAGGCGTCGTTCCAGGTCGAGACCGTGCGCAAGCGACGGGCGCCGGCGCTGGTGAGCACGGCAAGGACCATCGGCAGCACGATCAGCAGCACGAAGGCTTCCACGAACGGGGTGACGGAAATGGCCACGTTACTGCTGTCACCCAGCATCAGGGCCAGGTAAAGCGGCAGCAGCGCCAGTTGCACCAACAGCAGCACGGGGGTAGCGGCCAGGGTCTGGCGGGCGTCGCCTTTGCCGATGTGAGTGAACACCACCACATAGTCGATGCACGGCGTCAGCAGCACCAGCAGCGCACCCATGAGGATTGCCGGGTGTTCGACCAACCCGCGGGTGACGGCCCAGACCAGTAGCGGCACGAGGACGAAGTTGGCCAGCAGCAGGGCAGCGATGAAGCGCCGGTTGCTCAGGCCTTGGCGCAGGTCGAGGAAAGGGATCTGCAGGAACATCGCGTACATCAGCACGGCGATGGCGGGGGTGACCAGGACTTCCAGATGGCGCGCAGTATCGCTGGTCAGCACGCCGAAGGCGACGGCGGCCAGCACGGCGGCGAAGTAGATCGGGATCTGCTGGGTTTCGAGCTGTTCTCTTGTCAAGGTAGGCCCTGTGTCCGTTGGTGGAAAGGGACACAGGTTAATACGCTTCGCCCCTTGAGGGTGCGCCTTCAATTACTTGCCCAGGCCTCTCAACCTGCGCTCAACCAGTCCACCTCCCGCTCCTGAATGATCAAGGTCACATCCCCTTGATGAGCGGCAGGATAAGAAGCCAGGAAGGCGCCGACGGGATAAAGGAAATGGGCCTCGACTGGGTGCCCTTCGGCGCTTGCCATCTGGACATCGAACTCAGAACCCTCGCACCGTGCAAGGTCGAATGGCCGACCACTTTGGATATCGATCAACTTCCACAGGCCAGGATCACGGTCTTTTATGGGCTGAGTCGTTATCAAGCCGTTGGCGTTGCTGAAAATGCCTTCACCAAAATGTTTGCCGCTGCGCACATAAAGCCTGTAGCCGTTATCGAAATGGCGAAAATACAGTAGCAGCGGTAATGCGTCGGGGCCTTTGTCAAAAGTGATCAGCCCAGTCTCTTTGCCCAGTTCCCAGTCTTCATCCGTGCAATCAAGCATGCCCAGAGCGCGGCTACCATCGAGGCCGGGGCCAAGGCCATTGGTGGGGCTTGTGAGGATAATGGGGCCTTTGCAGATACTGTCGAGTGTATTGAGTGGGCAGCCGGCTATCTGCAGGAATGCGGTGAATGACAGTGATTTATGATCGGTCATGGCGTATCTCCGAAGGAGGACAAGAAGCGGCAAGTTATCCCTGTCGTGGTAATGCACCCATTCGGAACCGGTTCCGCGCAGCGGCGGTAAACGAAAAAGCCCGGCACTAGGCCGGGCTTTTTCCTGTCAGGCAATCGCCAATCAGTTGCCGTAAACCGGCAGCTTCTTGCAGATCGCCTTGACCTTCTCACGCACGGCATCGATCACCGCTTCGTTGTTCAGGTCAGCCAGGATGTCGCAGATCCAGCCAGCCAGCTCGCGGCACTCGGCTTCCTTGAAACCACGGGTGGTAACGGCTGGGGTGCCGAAACGCAGGCCCGAGGTGACGAACGGGGAACGTGGGTCGTTCGGTACCGAGTTCTTGTTGACGGTGATGAAGGCTTTGCCCAGGGCGGCGTCAGCGTCTTTACCGGAGATTTCCTGCTTGATCAGCGACAGCAGGAACAGGTGGTTCTGGGTGCCACCGGAAACCACGTCGAAACCACGCTCGATGAACACGCTGGCCATGGCCTGGGCGTTTTTAACTACCTGCTGCTGGTAAGCCTTGAACTCAGGCTGCAGGGCTTCCTTGAAGCAGATGGCCTTGGCAGCGATGACGTGCTCCAGCGGGCCACCCTGGGCGCCAGGGAAGACGGCGGAGTTCAGCTTCTTCTCGATCTCTTCGTTCTTGCGAGCGAGGATCAGGCCGCCGCGCGGGCCGCGCAGGGTCTTGTGAGTGGTGGTGGTGACCACGTCGGCGAACGGAACAGGGTTCGGGTACACGCCAGCGGCAACCAGGCCGGCAACGTGGGCCATGTCGACGAACAGGTAGGCACCGACCTTGTCGGCGATGGCGCGGAAGCGGGCGAAGTCCAGCACCTGCGAGTAGGCCGAGAAGCCGGCAACGATCATCTTCGGCTTGTGCTCTACAGCCAGGCGCTCGACTTCGTCGTAGTCGATCAGGCCGTTGCTGTCGATGCCGTACTGGATGGCGTTGTACAGCTTGCCCGAGGAGCTTACCGAAGCACCGTGGGTCAGGTGGCCGCCGTGGGCCAGGCTCATGCCCAGGATGGTGTCACCGGCCGACAGCAGGGCCAGGTAGACGGCGGCGTTGGCCTGGGAGCCGGCGTGCGGCTGAACGTTGGCGTAGTCGGCGCCGAACAGTTCCTTGGCACGGTCGATGGCCAGCTGTTCGACGACGTCGACGTACTCGCAACCACCGTAGTAGCGCTTGCCCGGGTAGCCTTCGGCGTACTTGTTGGTCAGGACCGAGCCCTGGGCCTCCATGACTGCCGGGCTGGTGTAGTTTTCCGAAGCGATCAGCTCGATATGCTCTTCCTGGCGCAGAGCTTCTTGCTGCATGGCTTCGAAGAGCTCGGCGTCGTACTTGGCAATGGTCAAATCACGGCTGAACATGGCGGTCCTCAAGGATCGGGGTGAATTGGGGGGGCATTCTAACCGATTGATTCGCGGCTGGCATATGAAGTGGCATCAAGTCGCGGACCAATGGGCTTCATGTTGCATCCCGCGCCGTGTCTGGGCTGGGCGGGGGTTGGAGTTGACTCGCAGGTCCGTTTTTGAGGGCGCTTTGCGCCCCATCGCCGGCAAGCCAGCTCCCACAGATACTGCACAGGGCTTGAGGGTCCATGCGGTCGAGGTGGCAGCTGGCTTGCCGGCGATAGGGCCAGTGCAGGCAACTGCTCAATGGAACATGAAGAGCTTCTCGTTGGCGAACTGCGCCTCGAACTGGTTCGCCGGCATCGGCCGCCCGAACAGGTAGCCCTGCACCTCGTCGCAACCATGCTCGCGCAGGAACTCCAGCTGTTCGTGGGTTTCCACCCCTTCGGCAATTACCGCCAGGTTGAGGCTGTGGGCCATGGCGATGATCGCCCGGGCAATCTGCGCATCCTGCTCGCCTTCAGGCAGGCCGTCGACGAAGGTGCGGTCGATCTTCAACACGTCGATCGGGAACTGCTTGAGGTAGTTCAGCGACGAGTAGCCGGTGCCGAAGTCGTCCACCGCGATGCTCAGGCCGAGGTTTTTCAGGCTGGCGAGAATCTGCATGGCTTCGTTCACTTCGCGCATCAGGATGCTTTCGGTCAGCTCCAGCTCCAGGCACGCGGGTGGCAGGCCGGTTTCTTCCAGAATGGTTGCGATGCGCGTACCCAGCTGGCCGTCGGAGAACTGCCGCGCCGAGATGTTCACCGACACTTTGGGTACGCGCACCTTGGCCTTGTGCCAGGCCTTGAGCTGGCGGCTGGCCTCGCGCAGCACCCAGTCGCCCACGTCCACCACCAGGCCCAGCTCTTCGATCACCGGGATGAAATCGCCCGGCGGCACCAGGCCGCGGGTCGGGTGGCGCCAGCGCAGCAGGGCTTCGGCACCGGTCAGGCGCTTGCCGTCGCCGCTGAACTGCGGCTGGTAGTAGAGGATGAACTCGTTCTGCTCCATGGCATGGCGCAGGTCGCTCTCCAGCTCCAGGCGCTCCAGGGCACTGGCGTTCATCTCCGCCTGGTAGAACTGGAAGTTGTTCTTGCCACGCTCCTTGGCGTGGTACATGGCGGTGTCGGCGTTTTTCATCAGCTGGCTCAGCTCGCTGCCATCCTGCGGGCTGAGGGCGATGCCGATACTGGCGGTAACGAAGAACTCGCGGTTTTCCAGCACGAACGGCCGCACCAGGCTGCCGAGGATGTTCTCGGCCACGTGGATGGCGCGGTTGAGTGCCATCTCACGGGTAGCGCGCGGTTGCAGCAGCAGGGTGAACTCGTCGCCGCCCATGCGCGCCACGGTGTCGTCGTTGTCCACGCAGGCCAGCAGGCGCTGGGCCATGTCCTTTAGCATGCGGTCGCCGGCAGCATGGCCGAGGGAATCGTTGATCGGCTTGAAACGGTCCAGGTCCAGGAACATCAGCACCACCCAGGCCTTTTGCCGCTCGGCCTGCTGCAGGGCGTTGTACAGGCGGTCCTGGAACAACGTGCGGTTGGGCAGGTGGGTGAGGGCGTCGTAGTAGGCCAGGCGATGGATGCGCTGTTCGCTGGCCTTGCGTTCGCTGATGTCGGTGAAGAAGCACACGTAGCTGGCCAGGTCGCCTTCATCGTCCAGCACCGCGGTAATGCCGACCCAGGCCGGGTAGTGATCGCCGTCGCGGCGCTTGAGCCAAACCTCGCCCTCCCAGCTGCCGCGCTGGTAAAGCTGCTTGACCACGTAGCGCAGGTGGCCCTCCTGCTGTTCGTCGACGGTAAGCATGCCCGGCAACTGGTCGAGCACCTCGCTGACGGCGTAGCCACTGACGCGGCTGAACGCTTCGTTGGCCTGGACGATATAGCCGGCCGGGTCGGTGATGAGGATGGCCGAGGTGGAGTGCTCGAATACCGTCGCGGCCATGCGCAGGTCTTTTTCGGCGCGGCGTTGCTGGCTGATGTCGCGGCCTACCCCGAGCACGCCTTCGAAGCGCTCTTCATCGTCCCATACCAGCACCAGGCGCAGTTCGATGGGGATCTTGCGGCCATCGGCGCGCAGGCAGTCGAACAGGAACAGCTGGGTGGGCAGCTGGCTGCGCAGCTGGGCCAGCTGGGCCGGGTCGCCCATGGCCTTGCTGACGCGCTCCATCAGGCTGTAGATACCGGTGAGCTGCGACGGGTTGGCGACGATCGACTGCCAGCCATTGGCAAAGATCCAGTCGGCCTGGTAGCCCAGCACGCCCTTCACCGAGGGGCTGACGTAGTTGAGCTGGAGCAGCCTGTCGGTAGAGAAGATCACGTCGCTTATGCTTTCGGCGAGCATGCGGTAGCGCTGTTCGCTGTCGCGCAGCGACTGGCTGGCCTCGATCTGCACCGTCACGTCCTTGCCCACGCCGATGATGCGCGTCACCAGGCCATCGGCGTCACGGGTCAGCACTTGCTCGCGGATGTCATAGCAGCGCCAGCCGCCATCTCGGTGGCGGAAGCGCAGCTGGCAGTGCAAGGGCTGGTCATGGCCGCTGTCGCGCTGTTGCTGGCGCAGTGCCTGGTAGTGCGCGGCGTCCTCGGGGTGCAGCAGCAGCTCCCAGAAGCGGTCGCCCATCTGTGCCAGCTCGGTACGGTCGTAGCCCAGCGTCTGGCCGAGGTGGCGGTTGCTGAAGATCATGCGCTGGCTGAGCACGTCCTGCACGTACAGCTGGTCGGGCACGGTGCGCACCACGTCCGACCAGAAGCTTTCGCGCTCCAGCAGCGACAGCTCCACCTGCTTGCGGCTGGTGATGTCGCTGATGCTGAGGATTACCGCCTGGTAGTCACGGCGCTGCTGCGGCAGGCGGGCCATCAGCCACAGGTGCAGCTCACCCCCCAGCGGCGCCGGCAGGCGCGCTTCCAGCTCCAGCAGCGGGCGCTGCTCGATCAGCGCGTCGATCAGTTGCATGCCGATGCTGTCGCGGCCATCGCCAGTGCCGTCGATCAGGCGCTGCCAGGCACCTTCGTGGCAGTCGATGTTCAACAACTGGCGGGCCACCTGGTTGATCTCGGTGATCTTCAGCTCCAGCAGCAGCGAGCGGCGCAGGTTGGGGTCCAGGGCCAGGCTTTGCTTGAGCGCGGCACGGTTGCGCAGGTGGTACCGGTCGAGTTGGCCGGGCAGGCTGGACAGGTCGAGCACGCACAAGGCCACGCCGGTGCCTTCGAAGATTTCCTGGTAGCGCCGGCGGTCCTCCTGCAGCGCCCGTTGGCGGCGACGCATGTTGATCAGGGCCAGCACTGGCAGCAGGGCGCAGAACAGCACCAGCAGGCATTTGCCGAGCAGCGCCGGCAGCAGCTTCTGCTGGGCCAGCTTGGCGTCGAACAGGCCGCGCAACTGCCAGGTACTGTTGTCGATGAAGGCCAGCATCACGCTTTGCAGCGGCTCGTTGCTGGTATCGGCTGGGGCATGGCTTTGCAGTACCTCGCCGTTGCGGCTGTTTTCCAGCAACCAAAGCGGGTGGCCGGCACCATCCAGGTGGAAGGTGAGGGTGCGGTAGTAGTCTGGCGACAGGCGCAGCAGCCAGTAGCCGCGGCCTTGCTCGGTGGCCTGGCGTAGCAGCAGGTAGAGGGTGCTGTTGTCTGCCGAATTGGTGAAGAAGTACGGGCTGCCCTGGTTCAGCCTGAGCAGCTCGTCAAGCAAATGGCGGTCGGGGCTGCCGGCCAGGCTGTCGGCCTGCACCTGCCCGGTAGCGTCCAGCCAGGCCATGCTTTGCAGGGCCGGCAGGCGCTCGCGCAGGGTACCCAGCAGGCTGGGCAGGGCCGAGGGCGTCGGCGCCTTGACGTAGGGCTGCACCACATTCATTGCCTGCTGGGCCTTGAAGGCCATGTTCAGGCTCAGGTGGTCTGCCAGTTCGGCGGTGGCATCCAGGCTCTGTTTGCGCAGGTCGGCCTGGGTATGGTTGAACTGGGCGAACAGCTGCCACAGCAGCAGGCCCAGCAGTATCAGGGCCAGCAGCGCCAGCGCACCCTTTATCGACCCGCGCAGCGACGCGACGGGCGCCTGTGGCGCGGAACGCAATGACGACGGATGAGTAAGATTGGTCAAGCGTTGATCCTGCGATTGAGCTGGCGATGGCAGGTATGGATCATGCACGGTGTGTGCCGGTGTCTGGTTGCCAGACCGCGGTGGCGCACTATAAGGCCGGACACCCCAAACGAGCTAGCATGCCTAGGATTATGGCAAAGTGCCAGCCAATATGACCGGTGGTGCCTGCCCGGTGGTTCGGCAAGCCCCTGCAACCTGTGCGAGAATAGCGCCCGCTTCAAATGACAACGCATCGGAGATGTTCGGTTTTGGTTACTCACTTTTCCTCCAATGGCCTCGATTCCGCCTGCGGGCGCAGCAGTCAGACCCTTGTCAGCACTGCCGTGACCGAGGACGTATCCTGCAAATCCTGCCAGCGTTCGCTGAGCAAACCCGAGGCGGCAGCTGTCGCCAAGAGCAAGAGCCCATCGCTGGCTGAACTGCGCAAGACCGCCAAAGCGGCAGCTGAGCCGGTGGTGGCTGTGGCTGCGGCCAGCAAGCCCGCCGCCAAGGTCGTCGGTACTGCGCCTGCGGCGGCCAAACCGGCCCAGGTGGCCGAACAGCAGCCTGCCCGTAACGGTGGCTTCAGCGTGAAATCGGCCTGGGCCGCGCGCCTGGCCGAGCAGGGCGAGCGCTGCCGGTTGCCGCGCGGCAAGGCCAGGCAGCGTCACGTCTGAGCCATCTCAAGACCTGTGCGGTCCCTGTGTGGGGCTTCAGCCGCGAAGAGGCCGGCACAGGTCATGAGTTTCCCAATCATTCAATCGATCCTGCCTCCACCTTCAACCCTTGCTTACCCTGCCGTGCGTCGATCGCTTATTGATGCCATGGGAATGCCCGAATAAACTCGTCGGCTTTTCGCTCTACCGCTCTATTTCGAAGGATCGAACATGTTTTTCCCCTCCCTGGGTCAGCGCGGCATGGGCTGGCTTGCATGCGCGTTTCTTGCCACTTTGGCAAATGTTGCCTCCGCTGCGCCGATGGGGACACCTGGCGACCAGGAGCTGATTCGTGACCGTCAGAACCGCCTGCTTGAAGAGCAGCAGCGGCGTCTGGAACAGTTGCAGGAGCTACCTGGCCGGGGCGCCGAGCCGGTCGCGCCGGTCAAACCCGATGACAGCCGCTGTTTTCCGATCAGCGATATCGTGCTGGAGGGTGCTGATGCGCTCTCCACGTCGGAACGCGAGCGCCTGCTCAAACCCTATCTTGGCCAGTGCCTTGGCGTCACGCAGCTGAACGCGTTGCTCAAGAGCGTTACCGATCTTTATATTCAGAAAGGCCTGGTCACCAGCCGTGCCTACCTGCCCCAGCAGGACCTGTCCAACGGCCGCCTGAAGGTCATCGTGGTGGAGGGCCGTCTCGAAGGCCTGAAGCCGGCAGAAGGCAGCAAGCTTTCCCCTCGTGAGCTGGCCATGAGCTTTCCGGGCGGCACCGGCGAGCTGCTGAACCTGCGCCAGATCGAACAGATGGTCGATCAGCTCAACCGCCTGCCATCGAACCAGGCACAAATGGAACTGACCCCGGGCAAGGCAGTGGGCGGCAGCGAGGTGGTAGTGCGCAACACCCCACAAAAGCCATGGCGCGTGGGCCTGTCGCGAAGCAACGATGGCCAGCGCAGCACCGGCGAGCAGCAATGGGGCAGCAGCCTGGAATGGGACAGCCCGCTTGGCTTGGCCGACCAACTGGTTTTGCGTGGCAGCCACGATGCCATCAGCGACCACCAGAAGACCTCGCGTAGCGCCATGCTCTACTACAACCTGCCATTCGGCTGGTGGAACCTCAGCTACAGCTACAGCCAGAGCGAGTACCGTTCGCTTGGCGAGGCTTCGGGCTTCAATTTCAAGCAGGACGGTGACAGCCAGAACCACCAGCTGCGGCTGGAACGGGTGATACACCGCGATGCAATGAGCAAGACTTCGCTCAACACTGGCCTGAGCTACTTGCGCACCAACAACTTCATCGAAGACAGCAAGCTGGACACCAGCAGCAACCGCTTGAGTGAAGCGCAGTTCGGCATCAACCACGGGCGGCGGGTCGGCAATGCGTTCGTCAACGTCGACCTGGGCATGCAGAACGGCATCGGTGCCTTCGATGCCCAGGGCGAAGACCAGCGCAGCAGCACCGGCAAGCGCCTGCCCAACGCTCGGTACCGCAAATACACAGCTACGGTCAGCTACCTCCAGCCGTTCAAGCTGTGGGGTGAGTCGCTGGTGTTCAGCAGCCTGGTCACTGGCCAGCGCAGTGAAGACCTGCTGTTCAGCTCGCAACGCATGAGCCTGGGCAGCCAGTCCTCGATCCGTGGCTACAAGGACCAGAGCCTGAACGGAGACAGTGGCTATTACTGGCGCAACGATGTGCGCTGGAGCCGGCCGGTGGCCTGGGACTGGCTGCAACCCGTGCTGGCCGAATACGGCCTGGGGCTGGCCTACGACGTCGGCGCGATTCGCCATGATCGCTACAACAGCGGGCAAAGTGGCCGGCTGTCCAGCGATGCGGTCGAGCTGTTCGCTCGCGGCAAGCACCTGTCCGCCAGCGTGACCTTTGCCCACTCCCTCGAGCGGCCCGCCGCAATCGAAGCACGCGAGGCACCGGTTTACTTCCGCCTGGACATCTTCCTTTAACAGCGCTTTTCCCGAGTACCGACATGGACGTTCGTCAATTCGCCTTCCTGGCCCGTCAGCCTTCGGCTGCCCTGCAAACACGCCGCACCTTCTGGGGCCTGTCCAAGCGTGGGCTGGCTTTCATGCTGGCCAACATGATGTTCTGGCAGCCGCTGGTGGCCATGGCCGACGGCATCGTGGTCAACGGCAGTGGCACCAGCCTCGGCCAGGCAGGCAACGGCGTGCCCATCGTCAATATCGCTGCACCCAGCGGCGCTGGGCTGTCGCACAACAAGTTCAGTGACTACAACGTCGGCCAGCAAGGCGTAATCCTCAACAACGCCACCGGCCGCACCCAGGCCACCCAGCTGGGCGGCATCGTTCTCGGCAACAGCAACCTGGGCGGCCGTGCGGCCAGCACCATCCTCAACGAGGTCAATGGTGGCAACCCGAGCCAGCTCAAGGGTTACACCGAGGTGGCCGGGCAGTCGGCGCATGTCATTGTCGCCAACCCCTATGGCGTAACCTGCAACGGCTGCGGTTTCATCAATACGCCCAGGGCCACGCTGACGACCGGCAAGCCGGTAGTCGAAAATGGGCAACTGCAGCGCTATCAGGTGCAGCAAGGCAGTGTCGCCATCGAAGGCGCCGGGCTCAATGCCAGCAACATCGACCAGTTCGAGATCATCACCCGCAGCGCCAGAATCAACGCCCAGATCCAGGCCCGCCAGCTGGCGGTGGTCGCCGGCAGCAACGACGTCGATGCGCAGAGCCTGGCCGCCACCGCACGTGCTGCCGACTCGGCCCAGGCGCCGCAGTTGGCCATCGATTCCTCGGCACTGGGCGGCATGTACGCCAACACCATCAAGCTGGTAGGTACCGAAGCCGGCGTGGGGGTGAAGCTCGACGGCAAGCTGATTGCCAGCGGCGGCGATATCCAACTCGATGCCAACGGCCAGCTGCGCATGGCCGAGGCCACCGCAGCCAAGGGCTCGGTGGCGATCACGGCCAGCCAGCTCGATGCCCAGGGCGGGGTATATGCCGGCAACGAACTGAAAGTGCGCACCCAGGGCGACCTGAACAATCGCCAGTCGCTCGCTGCCGGTCAACGCATCAGCCTGGACAGCGCAGGGCGGCTGAGCAACCAAGGCATCATCGAAGCGGGCGTCAACGCCGACAACAGCCGCAACACCACCGGCGACGCACGCCTGAACGCCAGGCACATCGATAACCATGGCAACACCGTGGTGGCCAGCCGCGATCTGAGCGTCACGGCGCAGCAAAGCCTGAACAACCAGGGCGGTACGCTCGGCGCCCGGTCTCGCCTCAGCGCAAGCGCCGATACCCTCGACAATCGCAACGCCGGCAGGCTGCTCAGCAGCGGCCAGGCGGACCTCACAGCCTCACGCCTGAACAACGCCCAAGGCGGGCTGATCGACGGCGCCAGCGTGAACGCCAAGGTTGGCCAGCTGGACAACGCCGCCGGTAGCGTGCGCGCGGGCCAGCACCTGGCTCTGACGGCCAGCGGCGCGGTGGATAACCGTGGTGGCCAGCTGACCAGTCTGCAGACCCTGAACCTCAACGCTGGCCAGGTAAACAATAGCGACAGCGGGCGCATTGCCAGTAACCAGGCACTAAGCGCCAGTGTCACGGGCCTCGACCAGCACAACGGCGGCAGCCTGACCAGCGTCAGCGAGCTGAGCCTGAACCTGAACAAAGGCCACCTGAACAATCAGGGTGGCCTGATCAATGCGCCACGCCTGACCCTGAACAACCTCGACACGGTGGATAACCACAAGGGCGAAATCTCCAGCGCCCAGGCGTTTGCGCTGGTGGCGCGCAGTCTCGACAACAGCCTTGGCAAGCTGCTCGGCAACCAGAACCTGAGCCTGCATCTGGACCAGGCACTGAACAACGACGGCGGGCTGGTTTCCGCTAACGGCATCAATGTGCGTGCCGCCAGCCTGGATAACCATGCGGGTACCTTTACCAGCCGTGCCGACCTGGCGCTGCAAGTGACCGGTAACAGCAACAACCAGTCAGGCGAGATTTCCAGCGTCGGTACCACCACCCTCAAAGGTGGCAGCCTCGACAACCGCGGTGGCCAGGTCACCGGCGATGCGGCCTTGCAGGTAGCGCTGGGCGACGCCCTGGACAATCGCCGAGGCCTGCTCGGATCGGCCGGGGGCGTCCACCTGCAGGCCGCCAGCCTGGACAACCGCGAGGCCGGCAACCTGGTCAGCGACGCGGGCCTGAGCGCCGAGGTCACCCGCTTGCTGGACAACCAGCAAGGCGAGATCAGCGCCAAAGGCAACATCGACCTGCGCGCGGCCAAACTCGACAACCGTGGCGGCAAACTGCGCGCCGGCCAGCAGGCGAGCCTGAATGTCGAGCAACTGGACAACCGCCAGCAAGGGCTGCTGAACAGCCTGGCCGCACTCAGCTACAAGGGTTTGCAACTGGACAACCGTGGTGGCCTGCTAAGCTCCGCCGGGCCGGTGCGCCTGCAAGCCGGCAGCCTGGACAATAGCGGCGGTCGTATTTCCAGCCAGCGCACACTGCTGGCCCAGTTCGGGAAAATGATCAACCAAGGTGGCGAGCTGGTTGCCCAGGGCGACCTGTTGCTGGCCGGCAGCTACCTGGACAACCGCGCCAAAGGCTTGATCGGTGGCACCAGCGCGTTACGGCTGAATGTTGCCGAAATCGACAACCGTGGCGGAGAAATCTCCACCACCAAGGCGTTGGCCATGCAAGGCACCCGCCTGGACAACAGCGACAGCGGCAAGGTCCTGGCCGGCAGCGCCCTGCAACTGCAGATGACCGAGGTGCTCAACCGCAACCTGGGCCTTCTGTCGGCCACCGGGCCGCTGACCCTAAGCGGCCAGCAGCTGGACAACGGCCAAGGGCGTCTGGTCAGTGGTAGCGACCTGGACGTTGGCCTGGTTGGCGGGTTAACCAACCAGCAGGGACTGATCAGTGCCGAAGGGCGCCTGGGCGTTACCGTCGGCAAGCTGGACAACAGCAGCGGCAAGCTCTCCAGCGCTGCCGGCCTTTCGCTGACCAGCGCCGGCACGCTGCTCAACCGCAACGGCTCGATCACTACCGACGCCGGTCTGGCGCTGACCAGCCAAAGCCTCGACAACGGCCAGGCCGGCTTGCTCAGCAGCAAAGGCGCGGCCAAGGTCGTTACCGGCACCTTCGACAACGGCGAGGGCGCGCAACTGGTCAGTGGCGACCGCCTCGACCTTGATGCCGGCCAGCTCAATAACGGCCAGGGCAGCCGCATCGCCAGTGAAAAGGCGCTGGTCGCCAGCGTCACCGGCCTCGCTCAGGACGGTGGCCAACTGTTCAGCAAAACTGCGCTGACCCTCGACCTTAACCACGGCCAGCTGAGCAACCGGCAGGGGCTGATCAACGCGCCACTGCTGGTGCTGAACAACCTTGCCAAGGTGGATAACCAGCAAGGCGAAATCTCCAGTGCCCAAGCATTCACCCTGGCAGCACGCAGCCTGGACAACAGCAACGGCCGGCTGATCGGCCAGCAAGGCCTGACCCTGCGCATTGACCAGGCACTTAACAACGTCAAGGGCCTGGTAGCGGCCAATGGCCTGGACCTGCGCAGCGCCAGCCTGGACAACAACCTGGGCCTGATCAGCAGCCGCGCCGGCCTGGGCCTGGCCGTCGACGGCGAACTGCGTAATCAGGGCGGTACGCTGATCGCAGATGATCGCCTGCACATGCAGGCCGGCAGCCTGCTGAACCAGCAGGGGCAGGTTTCCGCTGCGGGCGAGTTGCAAGCGCGAATTGGCACCCTCGATAACCAGGCCGGTGTGCTGGTTGCCTCTGGGTACCTGAAACTGTCCGGTGACCAACTCGACAACCGCCAGGGTGGCCTGATCGGTTCGAGCCAGGGCCTGGACTTGCAGGTGGCGGCGGTAGACAACCGCGCCGGGGAGCTGTCGAGCAAGGCGGACGTCATCCTCGGCGGTACCCGCCTGGACAACAGTGACGGCGGCAAGGTGCTGGCCGACGGCAAGCTGCAAGTCGCCGTCGCCGAGGTGATCAACCGTAGCAAAGGCATGCTCTCGGGCAAGGCCGGCCTGGGCTTGACCGGTAACAGCCTGGACAACGTCGGCGGCCTGCTGCTCAGCCAGCACGCCATCGATGCCACGCTACAAGGCACACTCGACAACCGTCAGGGCCTGATCAGTGCCGAAGGTAGCTTGGGCCTGGCGAGCAACGCACTCGACAACCGCGGCGGCAGTGTTTCCAGCGCGGGGGCGATGACCCTCAAGCACACCGGCAACGTCCTCAACCAGGGCGGGGAATTGGTCACCGATGCAGCGCTGCAACTGAGCGCGGGCCAGGTCACCAACACCGACCAGGGAACCATCAGCGCCAAGGGACCGGCCAGCATCGACGCCGGCAGTCTCGACAATAACCGCAAAGGCCGGATCGAAAGCGGCGCCAGCCTGGGCCTGATCACCGGCCAGCTGAGCAACCGCGATGGCGGCCGAATTGCCAGCGACGGCGCCCTGTTGGTCAATGCCAGCGGCCTTGACCAGCAAGGTGGACAGCTGTTCAGTAACAGCGCATTGACCCTGGACCTCAACCATGGCCAGCTGGATAACCGCCACGGGCTGATCAACGCCCCGATGCTGGTACTGAAGAACCTCGGTGGGGTGAACAACCAGGGCGGCGAGATCTCCTCGGCCCAGGCCTTCACCCTGGGTGCTCGCAGCCTGGACAACAGCAGCGGCAAGGTGCTGAGCAATCAGGCGCTGACCCTGCGCATCGCCCAGGCCTTGCACAACATCAAAGGCCTGGTCGCTGCCGAAACCCTGCATGCCCGTGCTGCAAGCCTGGACAATAGCGGTGGCACGCTGACCAGCCGTGATGGCCTCGACCTGCAGTTGGCCGACAGCCTGAACAACAGCCAGCAAGGCCTGATCAACGCCGCTGGCCTGCTGTACATTGCAGCCCGCGCTGTCGACAACCAGGCAGGCTCGCTGTTGGGCAACGCCATTCGCATCGATTTCGGCAGTGCCACTGGCGACCTGAACAACGATGGTGGCCTGATCACCACCGATGGCCCGCTGGCCCTCGACCGCCTGCGCGACCTGAGCAACCGCGGCGGTGAAATTTCCTCGCGGCAGGACCTTGCCCTGGCCGGCCGTGCCCTGGACAACAGCGCTGGCAAGCTGATCAGCAGTGGCCAGCTGAATGTCACCGCCCAGGGCCTGCTGAACCAGGGCGGACTGGTCTCGGGCTGGCGGGGCCTGGGCGTAAATCTGGGCAGCCTCGACAACCGCAACCAGGGCACCCTGTCCAGCCGCGATGGCGCGTTGGACGCCGCAGTCAGCGGCGACCTGCAGAACAGCGCTGGTGGCGCGCTGGTCAGCCAGCAAACCCTGAACGTGGCAGCGGCGAACCTCGACAACAGTGGTGCCGGCATCCTGTCCAGTGGCGGCGCGCAGCGCCTGACCATCAGCGGGCTGCTGAACAACGGCCAGGGTGGCCTGATCGACAGCGGCGCGGCGCTGGCCCTCAACGCCATGGCCCTGGGCAACGGCGCCGGCAGCATCAGCGCCCGTCAGGCACTCGATGTGAATGCCGGTAGCCTGGACAACAGCGCCGGCAGCCTGATTGGCAATGCGGCCGTCACCCTCAAGCTGCTTGGCACCCTTGCCAACAACAACGGCAAGCTTGCCAGCGCCGGCCCCCTGCGCATCGACAATGCCACGCAAATCGACAACCAGGGTGGCCAGATCGCCAGTCAGGGCCTGCTGAGCCTGTTCGCCAGCAGCCTGGACAACCGCAATCGCGGTACCGTGGCGGCCAGCCAGCAACTGACCCTGGCCGTTGACGGCCAGCTGCTCAACAGCGCCGCCGGCCTGATCTACAGCCAGAACGGCGGCGCCGATGTGCGTGCCGCCAGCATTGGCAACACCAAGGGCACTTTGCAGAGCCAGGGGGCCTTGCAACTGGTGACCGGTGATGTCGACAACCAGAGTGGCCGTATTCTGGCCGACGCTGGCAACCTCGACGTCACGGCCGGCAACCTGGACAACCGTGGCGGCGTGCTTTCCAGCCTGCAAGGCAAGTTGGTCGCCGACCTGCGCGGTGTGCTGAACAACGGTTATGACCTGAACAACAACCGCCAGGGTGGCGTCACGCAGGCCCAGGCCCTCGACCTCAAGGTACTGGGTGGCATCGACAACTATGGCGGGCGAATTGCTGCACAAGCTGGCGATGCCTTGGTCAGCACCGCCGATTTCGACAACCGCAACGGCGGCCTTTATGCCCAAGGGCTGGTCAAGGTTACAGGTGGCAATTTCGACAACAGCGGCGACAACGATGGCCAGATCGCCGGCCAACGCATCGACCTGGACCTCAGCGGTGCGCTGAACAACCGCCTGGGCATCATTGAAAGCGACAGTACCCTGGCCATCAAGGCGGCCAGCCTCGACAACCAGACCGGCCAGTTGCGTGCCTTGGGCACAAGCGGCGCCACCCGCCTGCAGATCGGCGGCCCGTTCGACAACCGCAACGGCACGCTGGAAACCGCCAACAGCGACCTCAGCCTCGGCGTTGGCAGTTTCCTCAACGCTGGCGGCAGCCTGCTGCACGTGGGCAGCGGCAATTTCGACATCAGCACAGCCAATGTCACGGGCGCCGGCGGTAGTATCGTCACCCGGGGCGGCCTCACTCTCAACGCTGACAGCTGGAGCAACAGCAACGTTATCCAGGCCGGGCGCCTGACGCTCAATGTCGGCAACTTCAGCCAGACCGCCAACGGCCAGTTGCTGGCCAGCGAAGCGCTGGTCGGCAGCGGCAGCGACTGGAGCAACGACGGCCTGATCGCCAGTGACGGCAGCCTCAGCCTCGATCTGGCTGGCACCTACGCCGGCAACGGCCGCCTGAGCAGCCGTGGCGACCTTGGCCTGAGCGCCGCACAGGTCAACCTGAGCAACACCGGCAGCATCGCCAGCGGTGGCACCACCAGCCTCTCGGTAGTCGGGCAGTTGAACAATGCCGGCCGCCTGACGTCTGCTACCGGCCTTTCCCTCGTGGCAGGCGGCGTCAACAACCAAGGCACGCTGGGTGCCGGCGAAGCGCTGAGCGTGACCACCGGCGCCCTGGTCAACAGCGACCAGGGCCTGATTTTCAGCGGCAGGGATATGGGCCTGCGGGTCGCCAGCCTGACCAACAGCTATGCCGACGTCTACAGCCTGGGCGCCCTGACCATCGACCGGGATGGCCAGGGCGGCTTGGCCAACAGCATCGTGAACCGTTCCGGCTCGCTGCAGAGCGACCTGTCGATGAGCCTGGCAGCGAGCACCATTCAGAACGTGCGGGCGGTGCTGCAGACCGACAACAAGGGCCTCTACACCGCCCGCGTTGGCGAGGTGGCCTGCATCGAGGGCTACAACGCCGGCGACTGTGGCGGCAAGCGCAACCACGTCTGGGAGATCGTCCAGCGTGACAAGTTCGAGGTGACCGACGCCAGTGCCGCCTCCAGCATCACCACCGGCGGCAACCTGACCATCCGGGGCGGCGACCTGCTCAACAGCAGCAGCACCATCGCCGCTGCCGGTAACCTGGTGGCCAGGGTCGACAACCTGACCAACAGCGGTGTGGAAACCGGCGAGACCGAAACCACCCGCATCTTCCGTTCCGAACGTACCCGCAACGCCGGGGCCTGGTACCAGCTGGCCAGCTCGATCACCAGCAAGTACTGGTACGAGAGCGCTGGTTACGACCCTGCCAACATGGGTGGCTTGCAAGCTGACCTGGCCAGGTTCATCGGCATGACCGAAGCGGAGCTGGTGAGCCTTGGCAGCACCCGCAAACTAGCGGCTGGCGACCAGAGCTATGCCGCCATCATGCAGGCCAATGGCGCGGTGAACATCACCGCCGGCAACGGCATCGACAACAGCGTCGTGCGCCCGGGTTACGCCTACATCGGTAGCGGCGCGCGTACCGATACCACCGCACCCGGTACGGCGTTTTCCACCCGCATCACACTCAACCAGCAGCTACCGCCGGACCTCGCCCAACAACAGGTCAACCCGCTGGCGCTGCCCGGCTTCAGCTTGCCCACTGGGCAGAACGGCTTGTTCCGCCTGAGCAGCGAGGCCGGCAGCACGACCGCCAGCGGCCCGCAAAGCTGGAGCATGGGCGGCGCCAGCCTGAGCGTCGCGCAGCGCCAGCAACCCTTGCCGCTGGCCCAGGGGCGCACGGTCAGCATCCGCGGTGCCGACCAAGCGGCAGGCAGCAGCACCACGCTGAGTACGGCCGACCGCACCCAGGCGAACGTCGCCGGTAGTGCCAGCGCCGTCGACACCAGCCTGCCCGGGAACGCCGGTGGCCCCGCGCTGCCCGGCCGTTCGGCGGTGGACGACCGCATCAGCCAGGCCTCCACGCTCAACGGCCAAGGCCCGCTCACCATCGAGCGCGTGCAAGGCCTGCCCGACAGCAGCGTGCGCAGTAACCCGCACAAGTATCTGATCGAAACCAACCCGGTGCTCACCGACCTCAAGCAGTTCATGAGCTCCGACTACTTGCTGGCGAACCTTGGCTACGACCCGGATGAAAGTGCCAAGCGCCTGGGCGATGGCTTCTACGAGCAGAAGCTGATCCAGCAGGCCGTGGTCGCCCGCACCGGGCAACGCTTTATCGATGGCCAGAACAGTGACGAACAGCTGTTCAAGTACCTGATGGACAATGCCATCCAGAGCAAGCAACAGCTCAACCTGGCAGTAGGCGTGAGCCTCACCTCCGAACAGGTGGCGGCGCTGACCCATGACATCGTCTGGCTGGAAACCGCCGAGGTGAATGGCGAGCAGGTGCTGGTGCCAGTGCTCTATCTGGCGCACGGCAACAACCGTCTGGCCCCCAACGGCGCTCTGATCGCCGGCAACGACGTCAACCTGATCGCCGGCCAGAACCTCAACAACGTCGGCACCCTGCGCGCCAGCAACAACCTGTCGGCCAAGGCCGGCAACAACATGGTGAACAGCGGCCTGGTCGAGGCTGGCAACCGCCTCGACCTGCTGGCTGGCAACGATCTGGTGAACAAGGCCGGCGGTATCATCGCCGGGCGCGACGTCAGCCTCGCCGCCGTGCGTGACGTGATCAACGAACGCACTTTGACTTCGCACCAGAGCAGCAACGGCAGCTACGCCCAGCAGCGCGACTTCGTCGATAACGCCGCCCGGGTGGAAGCCGCGAACAACCTGGCGATCAACGCCGGGCGCGACCTGAGCAACAACGGCGGCGTGCTCAGCAGCGCTGCCGACACCAGCCTGAAGGCCGGCCGCGATGTGAAGCTGACCTCGGTCGAGCAAGTGGTGGTAAACGACCGCGGCGTGCGCCACACCGACAGCAGCGTGACCCAGAACGGCTCGAGCGTGCAGGCCGGGCGTGACCTGAGCGTCAGCGCCGGGCGCGATATCAGCGCGGTGGCCAGTGCGATCGAGGCCAAGCGGGATGTGGCCATGGCGGCGACGGGCGATCTGCAGCTGGCAGCGGCCGCCAACGAGCAGCACTCGGCGAGCAAGACCCGGAAAGTCACCAGCCAGGAGGACCATGTCCAGCAGGTGGGCAGCACCGTGGTGGCTGGCGGCAATGTGGCATTGAAGGCTGGCGACGACCTAGCCCTGAGCGCCAGCCGCGTGACGGCGGGCGATGAGGCCTACCTTTACGCCGGTGGCGATGTACAGCTGGTCGCTGAGGAGAACAGCGACTACAGCTACTACCGCAAGACCAAGACCAGCCACTCCGGGCTATCCAGCAGCCAGAAGACCCGGATCGACAGTTCGAAGGCCATCACTCAGCAGGGCTCGTCGGTCAGTGGTGACACGGTGGTCGTTCGCGCCGGGCAGGATATCGGCGTGTCAGGCAGCAGCATCGTGTCCACCAACGACACCAGCCTGCTGGCGGGCCGTAACGTGCAGATCGATAGCGCGACCGAAACGTTCGAGCAAAGCCACTCGAGCTCGAAGAAGAAATCGGGCCTGCTCAGCAGTGGAGGCATCGGCTTCACGTTGGGCTCGACCAGCCTGGAAAAAACCTCGACCAGCACCAGTGAGAACTCCAAGGCCAGCACCATTGGCAGCGTGCTGGGCAATGTCACCATCGAGGCGGGCAAGGACCTGGGTATCAAGGGGTCGGAGGTTGTCGCCGGCAAGGACATCACCCTGGTCGGGCAGAACGTCGAGATCGTTGCTGCCGAAAACCACAACACCAGCGAGCAGACGTCCAAGAGCAAGAGCAGCGGCTTGACCTTGGCGCTGTCCGGTATGGTTGGCAGTGCCATCGACACCGCTTACCAGACTACCAAGCAAGCGACCCGGGAAGAGGACAGCCGGCTTTCTGCACTCCAAGGTATCAAGGCCGGGCTGACCGGTGTTCAGGCCTGGCAGGCTGCCCAGCAGAGCGGTGGCATGACGGCGGATAATGCTGGCCAGTTCGTAGGTATCGCCTTATCGCTGGGCGGGCAGAAGTCGAGCTCGCGGCAGACCCAGGAACAGACCGTCAGCCAGGGCAGCAGCCTGACCAGTGGCAACGACCTGAGCATTGTGGCCACCGGCAACTGGGCCGGCAGCGGCGGGGATATCCGGGTACAAGGCAGTCAACTCAAGGCCGGCAATGACCTGCTGTTGTCCGCCGAACGCGACATCCAGCTTGAGGCTGCTGCCAATACGCAAAAGCTCGATGGCAAGAACAGCAGCAGTGGCGGCGCCATCGGCGCCAGCATTGGTGTAGGTTCTGAAGGTGCCGGTCTCAGCATCTTCGCCAATGCCAACAAGGGTGCCGGCAACGAGAAAGGCAACGGCACGACCTGGACCGAAACCACACTGGACGCCGGCAATGAGGCGACCCTGCTCAGCGGGCGGGACACGGCGCTCAAAGGGGCGCAGGTCAACGCCGCGAAAATCACCGCCGACGTAGGGCGCGACCTGACGCTGCAAAGCCTGCAGGACACCGACAACTACAAGTCCAAACAGGCCAATGTCAGCGGTGGGTTGAGCGTCACCATCATCGGCGCGGGCGGGGCAAGCGGCAGTCTCAGCGTCAGCAAGACCAAGCTCGACTCCAACTACCAGAGCGTGCAGGAGCAGACCGGTCTGTTCGCCGGCAAGGGCGGTTATCAGGTCGATGTGGGCAAGCACACCCAGCTTGACGGCAGCGTCATTGCCAGTACTGCCGACGCCGACAAGAACCGCCTGAGCACCGGTACCCTGGGCTGGAGCGATATCGCCAACAAGGCCGAGTTCAAGAGCCAGTTGGCCAGCGCCAGCATCAGCGGTGGCAACGGTGGTGCTGACACCTTCACCAGCAACATGCCAAGCGGCACGTTGATCGCCTACAACCACAGCGGCAGCGCCAGCGGCACCACATCTTCGGCCATTTCCGAAGGCACGCTGGAAATCCGAGACCCGGGCCGGCAGCAGCAGGATGTGACCAGCCTCAGTCACGACGTCGAGCATGCCAACGACAGCATCAGCCCGATCTTCGACAAGGAGAAGGAACAGCGGCGCCTGCAGCAGGTGCAGCTTATTGGCGAAATCGGCACACAGGTATCGGACATCGTCCGCACCCAGGGGCAGCTGAAGGCTGACCAGGAGGCGCGTGCGGAACTTGAAGCACACGGCATCGTGGCGCCGGGTGAAGGGGCAAGCAAGGAGGCGGTGAAGGCGTACCAGAAACAACTGGTCGCCACCGAGGCTTACCAGCGAATCATGGGTAAGTACGGCACCAGTGGTGATTACCAGCGCGTGACCCAGGCCGTGACAGCGGCACTGCAAGGGTTGGCGGGTGGTGACCTTGGTGGTGCGCTTGCCGGTGCGTCAGCCCCTTACCTGGCCGGAGTTATCAAGAAAGTAGCGGGTGACAACGACAGCGTCCGAGTCATGGCCCATGCCGTGTTGGGTGCTGTGGTTGCCCAGACCCAGGGTAACTCGGCGGCTTCGGGTGCGGCCGGTGCGGCTACGGGTGAGTTGATTGCTGCTCGGATCTTCCCTGACAAGAGTCGGGATCAACTGAGTGAGGAAGAGAAACAGACTATTTCTACGTTGGCGACGCTTGCTTCAGGGTTGGCAGGCGCCGCAACGGGTGGAAGCTTGGCAGACGCTGTCGCAGCGGGCCAGGCGGGAAGAAATTCCGCGGAAAACAACGCGCTGAGCGATATTGCTGAGGCATTGGCGGCAGGCAAGACACCGGAGGTAGTGGCCGAAGAGCGTGTCAAGGCGGAGAACGAACGCTACAAACAGCAGAACTGCGTCGGATTAACCTCGGACGCCTGCTTGGTCAAGATGTACAAGGAGCGGCGGGAACACCTAGAAGGTACTCTGTCGACAGGCGCTGATTTTGTACCCGTAATTGGTGATATAAAGAGCTACGTGGAAGCTGAGAGCGCGCTGGACTATCTCGCCGCAACCATAGGCGTCGTCCCGGGTGTAGGGGATGCCGCGGGCAAGGCGATTAAAGCGGCTGAAACAGCGCTGAAGAAAGGAGACCTTGCTGAAGCGTCGCGGCTGATCAATGAAAGCAGTCGGCACATTGCGTCTGGTGCAAAAGCATCTGGAAAGAATTACGTCGATATTCTTTCTCCTGAAGCAAAGCAGCACATTCTTTATGGTGATAAGCCGGGAAGCGGCGGCCACATGTGGCCAGGACAGCAAGGGAAGACCGTTTTCCCTGAAAGCTGGTCCGCAGACAAGATTGTTCATGCGATCGGCGATATTACGACCTCTCCGAGTACTAAATGGTACGCGCAAACAGGAACCGGTGGGGCTTATACGGCTAAGGGAGATCCTGCCAAATGGGTTGCTTATGAAACTCGTGATGGTGTACGTATGCGAGTTGTATACCAACCAGCTACTGGGAAGGTGGTTACCGCGTTTCCTGATGATGCTCCTGTCCCGCCTTATAAACCTATTAGGTAAATTTTATGTTTGCAGATCGTATTATTGAATTCGGGAAGAAATTCGACGGCCGATTGGAAGCTGGCCTGCTCCAAGGGGCTTTGGACTATGTCGCGTACAATGAGGAAGGCCTAGCCTTTGAGATACTATGCGATCACATTTGTGAATTTGATATTTCTATTACGGACGACGAGTACCAGGAGGCAGTTAGACTTATCACAGATCTAGGGTTTGATTTAGATGAGGGGCCATTTAAGCACTTGGTGGGATTGAAGAAATAAAAACCTAGGGGTCGGTTGGTGCAAAAGGCGCAGGTGAGGTTGCCTCGAAACCCAATTGCCGCCCTTTGGAAGCTGAAATTCTGTAGGGTTTCCGGCCATCTACGGAACGGAGTTCTGTGATGGCAAAGCGTTACGAACTCTCGGACGAGGCCTGGGATGTGGCCTCTGATCTCTTCATCGAAACTCATGGTCGAGGGCGACCGCGTCTAAGCGACCGCCTGATGCTCGATGGCCTGCTCTGGGTGCTCTGCTCGGGCGCTGCGTGGCAAGACATGCCGGAGCGCTTCGGCCCATGGTCAACGGTGTATCAACGGTTTCGCGGATGGCGAAACCAGGGGACGTTCGATCAGATGCTCAAACGCTCACCCCTGAGATTGAATGAGCAAGGCTTGATTGATCTGCAAACCTGGATGATCGTCTCGACCGCAGTACGTGCAACCCGAGCCTCATCTGGCGCTCGGAAAAAAGGGGGCCTGACGAACCTGCCGATCACGCTCTAGGCCCCAGTCGCGGTGGCCCGACAACTAAGATCCACTTGCTCTGCGACGCCAACGGGACACCGTTGCGCTTCCTCCTCTCTGGCGGTCAAGCCAGTTACATCAGCTACGCACAACCACTGCTGGACGAAGTCAGCATTCTATCGAACCAACGTGGCCGCCCGTGCAAGCGCCGCAAATGGTTGCTCGCCGACAAGGGCTACGACGCCGAAACGCTGCGCCGTTACTGCGACCAGTACCGTATGCAACCCGTCATCCCGATGCGCTCAATGAAGCGCAAACCCAAGCCTGGCTTACCCAGACTGTTTGATCTGCCCAAATACTGACAGCGCAACATCATTGAGCGCATTTTGGCTGGCTGAAAGAGAATCGCCGCATCGTCAGACGCTTCGACAAGCTCGCGAAAAACTATGCCGCCATGGTCTCACTGGCTTGTTCCATGCGGTGTTTGCGACATCTCTTTTCGTACGGAGCCTAGTATATTCAACGGACCTGGGGAGAGGTTGAACCTCCTTCCCATGAATGGGAACTTGAATAAAGGTACTTGGAAATCTATGGAGAATACATGGGTGTCCGCACTTAAGGAGGGAAAGCAAGTTAGCGTAAAGATTGAGCCTATTTATTCTGGCAATAGTGCTCGGCCAGAAAGCTTTTATGTGAAGTATTCAATAGGTAGTGCTCGTCCAAAAGAAGTTGTATTAAAAACTCGCCGGGTGGAAATTGATGCGTAGTGATGATATCTACAATGACATTGGGAATATTCTATTTGAGATTGCTCCCGATGGAGCCTGTAAAGTTATTATGCGTGCACAACTATCCCAGGAGCTAGATAGCTGTGAGTATGAGTATGACTACATTGATGCACAAGGTAACGTTGCCTGGTTTACGGCAGGCGGGCGAGTAAATACAGATATTTTAGATCTTTTAATAGAGTTGCGTAGTTGGTATGTTGAGAATAAGCTGACGGGAGGGCTGCCAGCGTGGAGTGGTTGTGAGGTGGCCTTGGACTTGATTAAATTTAAAATTAGCATCGACTTTATTTATCCTTGAGAATTAAGTGGCAAGTTTAGATGTAGAGGCTTAGGCTGAACATGGTGTGCTTTTGGGAAGTGTCAGATTTTTTGTGTACGGGCCGGTAACGGCCTGCCGTCTGGCAGGCCCTGATTTTCACTGGGTCGGCCTGATGAACCGATCTCCGTACAAATCGCGAATTTGATTCATCGCACTTTTCCAATCCTGCGCCGCTGAGCCCCAGTTCGCCGTCATGTTTCGCAGGCCCAGCCAGATCAGCAGAGGCAATCAATGAACGGGCACGTCAGGACGGCTTGCTCGGCTCGACCTTGGCGCCGGTGGATGTGCCAGGAATCATTAATCTTGTCGATAAAGGTGCTATGCGGGATGATGTAGTCAAGTTAGCGGCGGTGGTGATACTAGGCAAAGCTACCAGCGGTGCAAAAGGTACTGCAACAGATCCGAAGGTCACCATCAAAGATCACTATGATCATCACTTGAATATGGTGGATGACATAAAGGATTAACTTTCGTCTCAAGGGTTCAGAGTCAGCGAAAAGGAAATGTCATTCGGTAGCTCCTGCGGAACTGGTCGTTGTAGGCCAGATATCGTGGCCGAAGCACCTGATGGGACCTTGAGAATTATTGAGGTTAAGACAGGGGGCGCGGACTTGAGTATTCGTCAGTCAGAAATTTTCCCTCAAATAAAAGATGGGGCTTCAATTCCAAGGGGGAAAGTTGCCGAAAGTTTTGGCCTCACGCCAGGCGTACCACTAAAGGATCAAGGTTATCCTAACGGTATCCCTATTGAGATAATGAATTTTCCTGGTGCTAAGTTATGAAGGAAAAAGATGTGGCTTCAGTTTTGACGGAGCTGGGCTGGGTTTGTAGCAAGGATGAAGTCGGGGATTATTTTTGCGTGACAGATGTTGATGGGGTTAAACTTCAAGTAATCCCGTCTGTGAAGAAGCGCTCGGATCATTTTCGGGTGTCACTTATGCCATCGGTTTCGACCAAAGAATTCTCGGAAACTGTTGCGTTTGTGCGGGGAGAGGGGAGCGGATATTCGCCGGTAATAGTCAGTAATGAGCCTCCAGAGAAGTTGCCTGAATTTTCTAGTGATGATGTTCTCAGGATGTCTGAGAAAGCCATGTCTTGGGCACGCTCTCAAAATATTGAGTCAGGCCTGATGGTTTATAGAAGTCTGCCGACTGACAGTAAAGGCGCGATGCCCCTTCGGCACTTGGCTGCATTGGCAATAGCTGGTGACGTTGAACGATTGGACGGTTACAAGAAGAGCTTTGAGATGGGAGACAGGCTTGGTTTTGTACCCTACATTACTGATGGCATGATTGATCGGGCAGTCTTGAAAGCCAAACTTGCAAAATAGATTTTTTCTTGAGCGCTACACACCTTTGACACCGGCCTTGGGCCGGTGTTGTATTTCGCTTTACGTTCAAAACCGTCCCATCCTTCGCTACGCGTTTTGTTTGCTTTGGTGGATATCCGGCGCACTCTAGCGCCAGTATTTTCAGTTGCTTTTGCACCCTGATTGCACTCTTTCTGCATCCTATCTGCACTCAAGTTGCACCCCTTTTGCACCCACCTCTGACGACCTACGGTCTATCTGCTCAATACGCCCTTTTTGAGCATGATTTTTCGCTCCTTAACAGGATCAAAATCTCAATACACATCACGCACCTCTTGCGAGGTGAGTATTTTCTTATGTATCAATTAGTTATCCGACTTCTGTCTTCTAGGCTCTGTACGAAATCCCGAGAAACCCAATTGCCGCCCTTCGGAAGCTGAAATTCTGCAGGGTTCCCGGCCATCTACGGAAAGGAGTTCTGTGATGGCAAAGCGTTACGAACTCTCGGACGAGGCCTGGGATGTGGTCTCTGATCTCTTCATCGAAACTCATGGTCGGGGGCGACCGCGTCTAAGCGACCGCCTGATGCTCGATGGCGTGCTCTGGGTGCTCTGCTCGGGCGCTGCGTGGCGAGACATGCCGGAGCGCTTCGGCCCATGGTCAACGGTGTATCAACGGTTTCGCGGCTGGCGAAACCAAGGGACGTTCGATCAGATGCTCAAGTGCTTACACCTGAGATTGAATGAGCAAGGCTTGATTGATCTGCAAACCTGGATGATCGACTCAACCGCAGTACGTGCAACCCGAGCCTCATCTGGCGCTCGGAAAAAAGGGGGCCTGACGAACCTGCCGATCACGCTCTAGGCTCCAGTCGCGGTGGCCCGACAACTAAGATCCACTTGCTCTGCGACGCCAACGGGACACCGTTGCGCTTCCTCCTCTCTGGCGGTCAAACCAGTGACATCAGCTACGCACAACCACTGCTGGACGAAGTCAGCATTCCATCGAACCAACGTGGCCGCCCGCGCAAGCGCCGCAAATGGTTGCTCGCCGACAAGGGCTACGACGCCGAAACGCTGCGCCGTTACTGCGACCAGTACCGTATGCAACCCGTCATCCCGATGCGCTCAATGAAGCGCAAACCCAAGCCTGGCTTACCCAGACTGTTTGATCGGCCCAAATACTGACAGCGCAACATCATTGAGCGTATTTTTGGCTGGCTGAAAGAGAATCGCCGCATCGTCACACGCTTCGACAAGCTCGCGAAAAGCTATGCCGCCATGGTCTCACTGGCTTGTTCCATGCGGTGTTTGCGACATCTCTTTTCGTACGGAGCCTAGTATATTCAACGGACCTGGGGAGAGGTTGAACCTCCTTCCCATGAATGGAAACTTGAATAAAGGTACTTGGAAATCTATGGGGAATACATGGGCGTCCGCATTCAAGGAGGGAAAGCAAGTTAACGTAAAGATTGAGACTATTTATTTTGGCAATACTGTTCGGCCAGAAAGCTTTAACGTGCAGTATTCAATAGGTATTGCTCGTCCAAAAGAAATTTTATTTAAAAGCTCACCGGGTGTAAATTGATGCGTAGTGATGATGATATCTATAATGATATTGGGGGTATTCTGTTTGAGATTGCTCCCGATGGAGCCTGTAAAGTTATTATGCGTGCACAACTATCCCAGGAGCTAGATAGCTGTGAGTATGAGTATGACTACATTGATGAACAAGGTAACGTTGCCTGGTTTACGGCAGGCGGGCGAGTCAATACAGATATTTTAGATCTTTTAATGGAGTTGCGTCGTTGGTATGTTGAGAATGAACTGACAGGAGGGCTGCCAGCGTGGAGTGGCTGTGAGGTGGCCTTGGACTTGATTAAATTTAAAATTTGCATCGACTTTATGTACGTACATCCTACCCCAGGTGTTTCAGGGCCAGGGCCTCAGCGGACAGTTGTTGGGAAGGGTGGTGAGATGTACTACACTGCAGGTCATTACAAAACATTTATCCCAGTCAATAAATAAAACAAGGAGTGGAAATGCTGCCATTCAAGTACTCCGATCTCACGCCTTCATTCGACGCTGCGGAAGTCTTTTATGTCCGTATTGATCCGAAAATTTCTCTCTCGGAAGAGCTGCTGAGCGCGCTATATTACCAGCTATGGCTTCCAGGGTATTTTGGATTCAATTGGGATGCACTCTACGACTGTTTGAGAGATCTTGAATGGATTCCATGCCGCAAGGTGGTTCTTGTGCATGAAGTTACTCCAAACGTGCCAGTAGATGACCTGAAGGTTTACTTGGAGGTGTTGCGCGACGCGGCTCTTGACTGGGGGCGAGATGAGGCGCATCAATTGGAGGTTTTCTTCCGGTCGACTGACCGAATTGCAGTGGAGGCACTTTTAATGAGCTAATTCAAGTGGTGCAAAAGGAATAGGGAACGCTACAGAGGCGGGCTCTGTTTTTACTCAGTAACGTAATTTTTGGTCAAAAGATCCTATTCAGTTTAGTGGGAATAAGGTCTGTCGGCGGAATGATTTATTTGATCCTAATTTGCAAACTAGTTGGCGTGAAGGTGGCAAAGTCATAACAGGTAGTAATGTTGAGCGTATGGCCTCTGGTCGAGCGCCCATAGGTGTAGATGGCGAGTCGGTGAACCTGCACCATATGACGCAAACACAGTCAGGGCCTATTGCAGAAATGACGCAAAATTTTCACCAAGCCAATAGTGCAACTATTCATATTAACCCTAATACAATTCCTTCTGGTATTGATAGGGCAGCTTTTGATAAGTGGAAGGTGCAGTACTGGAAGCAACGATCTGCAGACTTTAGGAATTGAGAATGAGCCAAGTTACGACGCATCAAGTTGAGGATTTAGTATCACTGCATCCTGATATCGTGTGCTTTGGTAGCCAGGCCGATTGCGTGGGTGATGACTGGATTGAGAAGGCCGAGCAGCGGCTAGGGCTTGAACTGCCAGGGTCGTACAAGTGGTTTTTAAAGACGTATGCGGGTGGCGAGATTGGTACTGAAGAAATTTACAGTATCTATGGCGTGGACTTTGAGGGTGTCAATGGAGGGGATATTGTCTATCAGCATATTTTGGGCATAAAAAATAATCTGGTAGATCGCAAAAAGCTTGTGATTAGCGAAACTGATATGGGGGAGGTCTTTTTCTTTGACTATTCAAAGTTTAAAGATGGTGAGTGTCCTGTGAATTTTCGACTTCCGTCTGGTGAAGATGTTAATTACGCTTCAGATTTTTATGAGTTTTTATATAAACGAATTTCTGCTCATATTTGATAGGTGTCCTCATTCAGCACCGGCCATGCGCCGGTGTTTTTTTATCTGCTTACTGCAAAATCTCCTTTCCTTCGCTGCTTGCTTTGGTCGTGGCCTGAGCGATCAGGGCATCGAGCATCTGCGCAACAGAGTGTGGGTGATGCCGTGTTCTTTGCGCAGGCGGGCAATTCGCTCGCCCACGGCAATGAAAAATTCACTTTTTTCGCTGGTGATGCTCAGTCCGCAGGCCAAGCCCCGTCTTGGTCTATACCAGAGGGGCGTACTCCGCTTTGCTCAGCCTCCCTTTGTCCAATGATGAACAGGACAACCTTTCTGCCACCCAGCAGGCGAACAGTTGAGCGTGTCGCACGTAGTTGAGATGATAGCCAGCTTGGCAGCGGCGACGACTGCCGCAGGCGCTACAGGAGCGAGCAGCGTGCCGGCTCTGAGCGTCATGGCGAGGTCGATTTTTGTAGCGAGAACATGAGGTAGGGCGGAAAAAGGCTGCTTCACTGCGTTGCACCACCCAGCGACGGCATCCAGACCCCCGGCCAATCCTCGCCAACTGCGCAACGGATCATTTTCATGGCGAGAAGGCTGTTTACGCGTTTTTGCAGCCCAAATTAACAGCGCGACGCCAGACAACGAATTTTTTGGCAATGGCAGCCCGGTCAAATTCACGTGGGCTGCCCGGTATTTCTTAACCTTTAGACTGGGGTATCCAGAATGGCTCAATACGTCTACACCATGCATCGGCTGAGCAAGGTCGTGCCGCCGAAGCGGGAAATTCTCAAGAACATTTCCCTGTCGTTCTTCCCGGGCGCCAAGATCGGCGTGCTCGGCCTGAACGGCGCCGGTAAATCGACCCTGCTGCGGATCATGGCGGGCGTCGACAAGGAATTCGACGGCGAAGCCCGTCCGATGCCCGACATCAACGTTGGCTACCTGCCGCAGGAACCGCAACTGGACCCGAACAAGTCGGTGCGCGAAGTGGTCGAGGAAGCGGTCAGCGTGATCAAGGACGCCCAGGCACGCCTGGACGAGGTCTACGCCGCCTACGCCGAACCGGATGCCGACTTCGACAAGCTGGCCGCCGAGCAGGCCAAGCTGGAAGCCATCCTGCAGGCCGCTGACGGCCACAACCTTGAGCGCCAGCTGGACGTTGCCGCCGACGCCCTGCGCCTGCCGGCCTGGGACGCACGCATCGAGCACCTGTCCGGTGGTGAGAAGCGCCGCGTGGCCCTGTGCCGCCTGCTGCTGTCGGCCCCCGACATGCTGCTGCTGGACGAACCGACCAACCACCTGGACGCCGACTCGGTGGCCTGGCTGGAGCGCTTCCTGCACGACTTCCCGGGCACCGTGGTAGCCATTACCCACGACCGTTACTTCCTCGACAACGTCGCTGGCTGGATCCTGGAACTGGACCGCGGCGCCGGCATCCCGTACGAAGGCAACTACTCGGGCTGGCTGGAAGCCAAGTCCGAGCGCCTGGCGCAGGAATCCAAGCAGCAGAGCGCCCACGAGAAGGCCATGAAAGAGGAACTGGAATGGGTGCGCAAAGGCGCCAAGGCCCGCCAGTCCAAGTCCAAGGCCCGTCTGCAGCGCTTTGAAGAAATGCAGTCGCAGGAATTCCAGAAGCGCAGCGAAACCAACGAGATCTACATCCCGGCCGGTCCGCGCCTGGGCGACAAGGTCATCGAGTTCAAGAACGTCACCAAAGGCTACGGCGACCGCGTGCTGATCGACAACCTGTCGTTCTCCATGCCCAAAGGCGCCATCGTTGGTGTTATCGGTGGTAACGGTGCCGGTAAGTCGACCCTGTTCCGCATGCTGATGGGCAAGGAGCAGCCGGACTCGGGCAGCATCGAGATCGGTGAAACCGTGCAACTGGCCTGCGTCGACCAGAGCCGTGAGGACCTGGACGGTGCCAAGACGGTGTTCCAGCAGATTTCCGACGGTTCCGACATGATCCGCATCGGCAACTACGAGATCCCGTCGCGTACTTATGTAGGCCGCTTCAACTTCAAGGGTGGTGACCAGCAGAAGTTCGTCAAGGACCTGTCCGGTGGTGAGCGTGGCCGCCTGCACCTGGCTCTGACCCTGAAGGAGGGCGGTAACGTCCTGCTGCTCGACGAACCGTCCAACGACCTCGACGTCGAAACCCTGCGCTCGCTGGAAGAAGCCCTGCTGGACTTCCCGGGCGCGGCGATCGTGATTTCCCACGACCGTTGGTTCCTGGACCGTGTGGCTACCCACATCCTGGCGTACGAAGACGACTCGAACGTGGTGTTCTTCGAGGGTAACTACACCGAGTACGAAGCCGACCGCAAGAAGCGCCTGGGCGATGCTGCTGCCCAGCCGCACCGTGTACGGCACAAGAAGCTGGCCCAGTAAGCCAGTGTTTTGATGCACAGGAATGGGGCCCTTTGAGGCCCCATTTTTGTGCCTGGCTGGAAAGTGGTGCTGGCTTCATTCGCGGGCATGCCCGCCCCCACAGGAGCCCCTGGAAACCAAGGCCTGTGATGAACCTGTGGGAGCGGGCGAGCCCGCGAATGAAGCCGCCGCTGTCCTGGGTTTTGTATACACTTATAGAAAACGCACCAAATAAATTCAAAAAAACGACATTTCGCCCTATTCCGGTGCGATTGCTTCTTGGTACATTCGTGAAAAAACCAATAAGTCCAATCCTCTTGGTGAGATGTCTACCATGATCGAATCTGTCGACAATTTCCTCGCGCGCCTGAAGCAACGCGACCCGGCCCAACCTGAATTCCACCAGGCGGTGGAAGAAGTGCTGCGCAGCCTGTGGCCATTCCTCGAGGCCAACCCGCATTACCTGCAGGCCGGCATTCTGGAGCGCATGGTCGAGCCAGAGCGCGCCGTGCTGTTCCGCGTGTCCTGGGTCGATGACCAGGGTAAGGTGCAGGTCAACCGCGGCTACCGCATCCAGATGAGCAGCGCCATCGGCCCGTACAAGGGCGGCCTGCGCTTCCACCCGTCGGTCAACCTGGGCGTGCTGAAATTCCTGGCCTTCGAGCAGGTGTTCAAGAACTCCCTCACCTCGCTGCCCATGGGCGGGGGCAAAGGCGGTTCGGACTTCGACCCCAAATGCAAGAGCG
This sequence comes from Pseudomonas sp. B10(2017), assembly GCF_002113295.1. NCBI lineage: Bacteria > Pseudomonadati > Pseudomonadota > Gammaproteobacteria > Pseudomonadales > Pseudomonadaceae > Pseudomonas > Pseudomonas sp. B10(2017). The sequence goes on along the minus strand of NZ_NEJU01000018.1, from coordinate 1,140 downwards.
ACGCCGAAGTCATGCGCTTCTGCCAGGCGTTCATGAGCGAGCTGTACCGCCACATTGGTGCTGACCTGGACGTCCCTGCCGGCGACATCGGCGTGGGTGCCCGCGAAATCGGCTTCATGTTCGGCCAGTACAAGCGCCTGGCCAACCAGTTCACTTCGGTGCTGACCGGCAAGGGCATGACCTACGGCGGCAGCCTGATCCGCCCGGAAGCCACCGGCTACGGCTGCGTGTACTTTGCTGAAGAAATGCTCAAGCGCCAGGACAAGCGTATCGATGGCTGCCGCGTGGCGATTTCCGGTTCGGGTAACGTGGCCCAGTATGCTGCGCGCAAGGTCATGGACCTGGGCGGCAAGGTAATTTCGCTGTCCGACTCCGAAGGCACCCTGTACGCCGAAGCTGGCCTGACCGATGCCCAATGGGATGCGGTGATGGAGCTGAAGAACGTCAAGCGTGGCCGCATCAGCGAACTGGCTGCGCAGTTCGGCCTGGAGTTCCGCAAGGGCCAGACCCCGTGGAGCCTGCCGTGCGACATTGCCCTGCCGTGTGCCACGCAGAACGAACTGGACGCCGAAGACGCCCGCACCTTGCTGCGCAATGGCTGCATCTGCGTGGCCGAAGGCGCCAACATGCCGACCACTCTGGAGGCTGTGGATATCTTCCTGGAAGCGGGCATTCTGTACGCCCCGGGCAAGGCCTCCAACGCCGGCGGCGTGGCCGTGTCGGGCCTGGAGATGTCGCAGAACGCCATGCGCCTGCTGTGGACTGCCGGTGAGGTGGACAGCAAGCTGCACAACATCATGCAGTCGATTCACCATGCTTGCGTGCATTACGGTGAAGAGGCGGATGGCAGCATCAACTACGTCAAAGGTGCGAACATCGCAGGCTTCGTGAAAGTGGCTGATGCGATGCTGGCGCAGGGCGTCGTTTGATCTGAGGCCGCAGGGGCTGCTGTGCAGCCCATCGCCGGCAAGCCGGCCCCCACAGGTATATCACTGTCCTCGAGGCCTGTGGTGTACCTGTGGGAGCTGGCTTGCCGGCGATGGGCCGTACAGCGGCCCCTCAGGGCTCAGCCTCGATCTCGATAATCTCGATCACCTGTTCCCCCACCGGCCGCCGCCAGACCACCTCATCTCCTGGCCT